>JBOGOW010000275.1:0-5480 GCA_050748285.1 Pyrinomonadaceae bacterium | reverse complement strand
CTCTTGACCTTACCGTCCGCGAGGCGATCTTTTTCTTTAAGGAAGCGAAGAAGATCGTAAATAAATTGAATGTGCTCGATGCGGTCGGTTTGGGTTATTTGCGGCTTGGGCAATCGGCAACGACGCTTTCGGGCGGCGAGGCTCAGCGTGTAAAACTCGCCTCGCATCTTGCTCAAACATCGAATTCAAAAACGCTCTTTATCTTTGACGAACCGACGACCGGCCTGCACTTTGAAGACATCAACAAACTTCTTACAGCCTTTCGTGCATTGATCGAAAACGGAGCAAGCCTGATCGTCATCGAGCACAATCTCGACGTAATGAAAACCGCCGATTGGGTCATAGACCTCGGCCCCGAAGGCGGCATCGGCGGCGGAAACATCGTCGCAACGGGAACACCGGAGAAAATTGTCATGAATGCAGATTCGCACACCGGACAGTTTTTGAAAACCGTTTTGAACGGAAAGGCTTAATGTCACGATTTTGTCAGTCATCCCCAAACTTCGCGCGCCAGATGGGGGCGATCTGCTCAATCACTTTGCAGTCGCAATAGCCGCCGTTGTTGTTTAGCCAGCCGGTTATTTTTCCGAAGTTCAGCCCGCGTTCCATCATAAAACGCATCGAGTATTGCAGGCTGTGGTTGCACTCGGAATCGGAAAGTTCGTCTTCGATAAAGTCGATAAGCTCGCTGATCGTATCTTGACGCGCTGGGAGCGAATCGAGAAACGCCTGCAGTTCCTCGCCGCTTAATTGTTCGAGATTTTCGATCTCGCGTTTTCGTAGTATCGCCATTGTGAAATCATTTTAACGCAAAGACGCGAACGGTCAGAATCGTGAGTGTAAAACGCAGCCTATCTAAATGTCGCGCTTTAGTTTGAACAATAACATCCTGATACCGCCCTTACTTACGTGCGGGCTTATGCATCCGGCCGTCGAACTAAAACTCCGCTTCCGCTACGCGCATCATTTCTGCGCGTTCGGCTTCTTCGCGGTCGCGCCGCTTTACGCCTTCGCGGCCGTCGTAGGTAAAAAACTTTGGAAGCAGCAGCGCGGTTCCGGCGACGGCGATGATGCAGAGCACTCCGCCCGAAACGAGAGCGTATTTCACGCCCCAGCGTTCGGCGACGATCCCCATCTTCGCGCTTCCGAGCATTGGGCCGGTCAGATAGCTGATCATTTCGATGCTTGCGAGCCGCCCGCGCATAAAATTCGGGATCGTCTGATTCCAGATCGCGCCGCGAAAAATGCCGGAGATCATATCAAAAAAACCGGCTGCGGCGAGAAACAGCAGCGCAAGCACGAGGCTATCGACCAAACCGAACAGCACAATCCCGACGCCCCAAAGCAGCGCCGCGCCGATCACGAAAATTCCGTGCCGCTGCACGTTTCGCGCCCAACCAGAGGTAAGGCTCGCAGCAAGCGCGCCGATGGCGATAGCCGCCGGGAAAAACCCGACGTATCTGTCGCCGTAAATGCCTGCCAACGCCGGATACAACGCCTGCGGAAACGCGAAAAACATCGCGGCAATGTCGATAAAATATGTCCCGACCAATTCCTGCCGCGAGAATGCATATTTCACCGCCCGCCAAACGCCGGCGATGCTCGGACGCTCGGCATTTTCAGGTGACGGAACATATCGCAGCATAAATACAGCGATGAGGGACGCCGCGAACGTTACGAGATCGATGGAATATGCGACCGCCGGGCTAAACTGCGTTGCGATAATTCCGGCGATCGCCGGCCCGGCAATCATCCCGAGATGAAAGCGTATCGAATTCAGCGCCATCACCGACGCCATCATTTCGCTCGGGATAATTTTTTGAATTACGGATTCGAATGCCGGTCGCTGAAGTGCCGCAAGCCCGGCATGAAACGCAACGCAAACGAACAGAATCCAAATTCGCGGCTGCGCCAAAAGCGCATTCAATAAAAGAATCGCCGTGAGTGCAGTTTGCCCGATCTCGGTCAGCCGCAGCATCTTGCGTTTGTCGGTGTAATCCGCGAGCGCCCCGCCGACAAACGCAAGCACGACCATCGGCACAAATTCGGCCAAATAAATGTATCCGACCATCGCCGACGATTCGGTCAACTGATACATCTGCCACGGCACGACGATAAACGTCATCATCGAACCGAAAAACGACACAAGCTGCCCAAAAAAGAGCAGCCGGTAATCACGCGAAACACGCAGCGGAGAAAGGTCGAGGAGCATAGTGGTCAGTGGTCAGTGGTCAGTGGTCAGTGGCCAGTGGCCAGTGAGTAGTATTCAGTGAACATTGACTTTCGTCAATGAACAATTGGCATTTGTCGGCGAACTATTGGCATTTGTCAGCCAAACAAAGCCTTTTGTCAGCCTAACAAGAGCTTCTGGCAGGGTGACAAAGCCTTTTGTCACGGTGACAATGGGTATTGTTAGAGTGACAATGGCTATTGTCACGGTGACAATGGCTATTGTCAGCTTAACAATGCCTTTTTTCGGCGTGACAATGGCTATTCGGGCCGTTCAAAGATCGATCATAATGCGGCAAATTATTGTTGTCGCGAGCCAATTGACGGCTTAAGTCAGGGTTTTAGATATTCTGTCCAATGAAACAGCCAAGTTGCGTAAGTATTTGCGGCAAATGAAAGGCCGTATGCCGCCCATTCGAGCGGCGAGATCCTCTTCGGCGCGTTTTCAAGCATGATCACAAAGAGAAACGGCAAAATTACGACCGCATATCGATAACCAAACTGCCATCCACCCGAATTCCCGTGCATCCAGAGCACGATGCAGATCACGGCGACCGCGGCCCAGGACAAATAGATCAACGTTCGATCCCGCGGCCTAATTTCAGGACGGCCAACAGCAAAAGGCGGTCGTCGCTCGTGACCCTGTGTTTCCGATTTCGCCCTTGCTGACGCGCGGGCTTCTGCATCGTCGATTCCCGACGACGTCTTGTTCCGCCTTCTTCGAAATGCGAACAAAAGAAACGGGCTGCTTATCAATATCGAACTGCTGAATGGATTCGGCATCGGCAAGAAAAACTCAGATCGAAATTCCCAAAGCTTTAATAACATCTCCCACATCTGCCGCGGAATGTAATAAACCGAAAAAATGCCGTGATTGTACCACGGCTCAGCAAGCACGCCCGGAATCCGCGTATAGCCGAAGTCGGTAAAACTATGAAATCGAACGTAGTTGTAAACAAGCGTCGAAATTCCGAGCAGGAAAGGCACGAAGCAAAAATACCCTGGATTTTGATTTGTTTTGTGTATTTTCGTGTTTTTTAGTGGTTGAAATCTTTCTTTGATCCACGAAATTACACGAAAATACACTAACTTATTGTCAATAGCAGTTGGCTGAGCACGATCTTTCAAACTGCCGGCGATTTCCTCCGTCGTTATCGCTCTGGGTGCTGACTTGTTTCGCCACAACAAGTAGATAAATATCGGCGCGGTCAATAATATTTCGGTGCGATTTCCGAAAGCCAATGCAAAAAATATGCCCGCGACCAAGGGTTTTTGGTTGTAAATCGCGAAATATATCGCGCCTAAAACCCCAACCAATGCGAAACCAAGAGCAAGCTGCCACGCGCCGCCCATCGTAACATTCGTCCAGGCCCAAGTGCCGAACAAAATGCCGAGCGTCATAACGACAACGCGCGTTTTACTAATCTCGTAGCTCTTTGCGATCAGAAGAAGGAACACGCAGCTTACGCCCGCACACATCGCCGCAATAAATGCCGAGGGCATTTGCGTGATGAGACCGACAATTTTTAGAAACGCGAACGGCAGCATCGAAACGACCGCTCCGAACGGAAAAACCGAATACCAAACGTCCTCGAACGGCACGAACTCATTCAGCCACGGCGGCGGCTTTTCGGCAAACGCAACTCCGCCGCCAAGCAAATTCTCAGCCACGCGAAATGTGTAGTTGTAGTATGTGTTTGGTTTTGGGTTTGAAAGGTAATAAACGAAAGCTGTTGCAGCCGCGATGTAAGTATTAGTACGAATTGTTTTTAGATTTTCGTTTGTGAGCATCTATTTGGTCATTTCATGTCTGAATGCGACGTAAATGGACCACGAAGCCGCAATACTAATACTTCATCTGCTTTTAAAGTAAACAAGATTCGATATCGCCCTTGTACGAGTTGTCGTACTTCAATTTCGAAGTCGGAATTTTCGCGCGCCGTAGGAAAGGCTTTTGGCATCGCAGAAAGCAGATTGCGAACATGTTTTTCCAATTCTGCGAACCATTTCGTCGCCATCTCTGCTCCCCAGTTTTCTACACCCCATTCAAACGAAGCATGAAAATCGAGAACAGCCTGACTACTAAAGCGGACGCGATACCGCTTCATTGCTCATCACCTGAAATGTCATATTTCTTTCTGAAATCGGAAAAAACTTGTTCAGCCGTCGGCCAGTTATGTGAATTTTCGATGTCGTCTAGGGCAACTCGCAAAGCTGCGACCGTCGCCTGATACTCATTCGAATCCGAGTATCTTTCGAACATGCCAACGTCTTGCAATACAGCCGCAGGCTCGCCATCAATGGTCAAGATCAGTGGCTGTTTTGTTTCTTGAACTTGCTTTACGAACTTTGCAGCATTTTGCTGAAAGTCGGTAAGTGTTTCGGTTTCGCAGATTGTATTCATAGCGAGATTCTAACATGAATTGACAAAGAGCGGACAGGAATGTCCGCGTTCCGTTATGCACCAAATATTTTTAGTTTGAACTCATCGTTCGAGGTGTAAAGTTCGGCACGTCGGCCGGAAACGCGTTCGGATTGTTTTAGAATCATCGGCAGGCCGCCGTTGGGAACCGCGGCTCCGTATTCGCGCCGTTTGAAGATCGCCGCGATCTGCGGATTCAGCTTTTGCGAGATGCCGTAGCGGATCGCACGCGACGCGGGCGGAACAAAACCATTCGTCCGGCGTGCGTTGATGAACTCGATAGAACTGTCGTAGATAAATATGCGAGTCGCAATGTCGCGAAGAACAAAATCGCGGTGGACGAGTGCATTTGCAACCGCCTCGCGAACAGCGTAAACGTGATAACGGGCGCGAGGTCGAACGGGCAGCGATTCATCGACCAACGCCTTCTTTGGCCTGTCCTTTACAAGATCGCAATACCGCTCAATGAACCGTAGAATGCCTTCCTGCTGCGTCAACAAATTGCCGGTAATATCGATCTTTTCGATCAACTGCGCATTGCCGTTATCGCCTGAAAAACGCGCGACCGTTACACGCGAACGCGGGAACAATTCGGGAATGCGTTCATTCTTGCCGAACAAAACCATAGCCGCGACCGTCGGGAAAAACTCTTCCTGATTACCTACAGCGAGCAACAGATCTTTCCTTAGATAATCGGCCGTATGATAAAGATTGGTGGTCGGGCTCGTATCCTCAAAGCCGCCCGCGAACGTCCAAAGCAAGCCATCGTCAAAATCATTTTCGTCGCCTGTGAAAAGCGGAATGTTCTCGTAACCAAGCGGTCTGATCT
>JBOGOW010000274.1:0-5538 GCA_050748285.1 Pyrinomonadaceae bacterium | reverse complement strand
TCGCAAGCCCCCACTGCTGCACGACATATCCTCCATTCTCCGTCAACAACAAATACCAAGTCCCCTCAGACGGCCTCCACACAGACACATCCGTCTTCCCATCACCGTCGTAGTCGAAAAGAGTCGAGACACCCGGAATCGCATTCGCACCGCCGGCCCAGAACCCGCTTTGGAGATTAAAACTGCCGCCGGTCGATGTCGTCCCGGCAAGCGACTGCCCCACAGTCCCGTCAACCGTAAACGTACCGCCCGCAGTCCTTCCGCCGCCGCCGGCGATCACGCTTTTACTGACAACGAAATCGCCGCCGGATTGTGCTGCTGTGAAGAGTGCCTCAGAGACGAAGAGACAGAGAGAGATCAAAATTGCGAAATAAAAGTTGAAACTCGGTCTCGTATTTTTAATTTTTGCTATTGACCTTTTCATTTTGACCGCTCCTTTTTCTTGCAGATATCTGCACCCGTGGTTGAATTACAAATCAGCGTTTGCAGCGCAAAGAGATGGGATTCAAGAATCCTGTTTGTCTCGGTTTGCCGGCTGATTTGGCCCTGTAAAACTGCTGTTTTATGATTCAGTTCCTCGATTTGTTTTTGCTGTAGTATAAGCAGTTCCGCCTGCCCCAAGGACCGCCGCATGAGCGTGTCGTTCTCGGCTTTCAACTGATTAACCGCCTGGATCGTGTACAGGGGCAGCTTGCTGTAATTGACTAATTTGAAACCCTGCTCGTCAGTCGCGACCAATTCCGGGAAAATTTCTTCAACCTCCTGCGCGATCAGTCCGAATGATTCACTTTTACCGAATCGTTTGTCGGGAAATTCATCTGTTCGCCAAAAGAAATTGACCGGACGAAGTTTTGCAAAGTTGTCCAGGATACTGCCGAATGAAGTGATGTCTTTCTTGAACCTCAAATCAGAGGAACACGCACCGGCAATGACTGTTCCGTCCCGATCTTCGATACATCCAAAATTTACCGAATTCGGACCGACGCGGATGGTCCCGGCAACATCCAGTAATTGTGCTGGCGAAGAATTGACAATGCCGGCCCCAATGCCTACTCTTCCGTCCTGATTGATTGTCATTCGCGTGGACGGAGTTGTTGAACCGTTTGCAGTTGTGATAAATGAAATTGCTGCTCCATTTCCGGAAGGGTTCCAATTTTCGGTCGGAACAAAGTAAATGGATGCCACTGCTGAATTCGTAAATGAACTGCCGTTATATCCATCGGCTCCGATTAGGAGCAGTATGTCATCAGAAGTTATTGCAGTCGGACCAGACCGTGTCCCGCGTGAACTTCTTGAAGAGATATAAGAAAATCTGCCGAAGTTTGTTAGCCTCAAATCCGCTCTGATATCTGTCGGGATAATCTGAGTTTCTATGTCGAGAGGCGTGTTGGGCGTAGTCGTACCGATTCCGACATTAGTGTCGGAGGTTGAGCCATTTTTGCCGTTGACGCTTCCTAGCACGAGGGAGTTGTTCAATTCAGCAAAAGCGCGGCTGCCAATAGCTGAGGCATTGGTCAGATTGTCTGCACCGACATTGGCATTGAAACCGATAATAGTGTTGTTGCTGCCGGTCGTGTTCGCTTCGCCTGCATCCTTTCCAAAGAATGTGTTGAAATTGCCCGTAGTATTGTTTGATCCCGCACTCTCTCCGAAGTAGGAGTTGCTGACGCCCGACGTATTGAATCTCCTTGATTGTCTGCCGAAGAAAGAGTTGGCTGAGCCTGTGGTTTCATTTCCCGAACTTATTCCAAAAAAGGAGTTGTTATTGCCTGCCGTGTTAAGTCTTCCTGCTGAGACACCGAAAAAGGAATTTCCTAAACCCGTGGTGTTGGATAATCCTGCAGAACTACCGAAGAAAGAGTTACTGGCACCCGTGGTGTTAAACGCGC
Organism: Pyrinomonadaceae bacterium; assembly: GCA_050748285.1. Taxonomy (GTDB): domain Bacteria; phylum Acidobacteriota; class Blastocatellia; order Pyrinomonadales; family Pyrinomonadaceae; genus OLB17. The sequence goes on along the minus strand of JBOGOW010000274.1, from coordinate 3,649 downwards.
CGGCAGAGACACCGAAAAAGGAATTACCTGAACCTGTGGTCGCCGCACCTGCATTCGCGCCTGCAAAGATATTGCTTGATCCCGCATTACTAGACAGGACACGCTGGCTGCCAATGTTGTAATGCATAGCAGCACTGACAATGTTTCCCGAGAGTGTTCCGCCGACCGTTCCGTTTCCGCTGATGTTGAAGTTTGTTGCAGATTGCTGAGTAGTGCGATTCTGAATATAATTTATGTTGTTCGGCAATGGATTACGCTCATCCGAAAGACGAGCATCATTCGTCTGCACATACTGATTTGCCGCAACACCGCCAAGCTGTAAAGCGTTCTGTGCTGTAGCTGCATTAGTCGCGTTTGTTGCATTTGTGGCGGTGGCGGCAGTTTGAGCATTCAGCGCGCTTTGCGCATTTTGTGAATTTAGGGCAAACGCGGCCTGGTCTGCCGACCCGCTGCTGATTGCATACGGCGTGCGCCCGATTCGCTGTCGGGGGGCAAGCGTTGTAAAACTTCCGCCGCCGGCAGGTTTAACCAGAATTTCTAAATAACGATCCGCACCGGGAAACGCTCCGGCCCCGAAATCGAGCATCGCGCTAAAGATGCCGTTGGTTACGGCAATATTAGGTCTTTGATTCGTCCCCTCCAATGTTCCGCCAGAAGCCGAGCCATAGAGGCGAAACTCGAAATCGAAATTTCCGTTTGTAGTCGATCCGCCATTGTTCAATGACCCCTGGTAGGAAAATTCCGTCGTTTGCGGAAAGACCTCGATCGGCCCTAACGTGATGAATAGCGTTATCAACGCTATTGCAATAATTAAAAATACTTTCATTGCTCTCTCCTTGTTTTTTCTGTAGTTTTTTTGCTTCATGATAAGATTCTCCGATCACAAAGTTTCGTTTTGCTCCTGCAAAACTAGATTGAAGACCTTGGTTTAATTGTTTTTCTTGTGTAAATTTTTACGGAATAACCAACCGCTGGCCGGGTTTGATCAGATTGGGATCCGGCCCGATCTTCTGCATATTCTCCGGATGGTTGTAAATGTCAGTCCACTTGTTCATATCGCCGTAATAGGTGATTGCGATCTTCGAAAGCCAGTCGCCGGCCTGCACGACGTGTATTCGCTGACCATTACCTGGGCGTCCGGGATTGGTGCCGGGGAATGGTCTGGGATAATTTTCGTGCGGCGGAATGTACGACTGACGTACCTTAAACAGTTCTTCCGGAATTTCGATCTGCTCGCCCGCATCGATACCGCGAAACTGTCCGGCCCTTCGCCGTTCTCCTAAAGGCACTCCGGCCACCTTAAAAATCGTATTGACCCAGGCCGAACAATTGTCGCCGAATAGCTCGTACGGTATAGGCGAAGTCCTCGAATTTCGCTCGAAATTCCGTGCGAGTTTGGCAAGCAGCGCCGCAAATGCGGGATCCGAGCCGTTCGGCGGCGCTACTCTGTGCCGCTGCAGATCCATATCCGGCTCCCAACGCCGACCGTCGATTTTGTCCTTGCAGGACTGCACGTCGCTTGCATTGTTTGCCTCAAAGATCAGTAGCCCATTTATGCTGAATCCCCCCAGAGTTAGAAATTTTTCACCTTTATATTCAACCGGGACAAGCCCCTCAACGACGTTCGCATTCTTGATCAAAACAAAGTGATGATTGCCGAAAGGGTTCCACCACGCTCCGAGATTTCTTGCCGACCAGTAAACTTTTGCCAATTCCATTACTTTTTCACCTTTTCCTTTTAATTTTCAGTACGTCTGACGAGCAAATCTTTTCTTGCCCTTTACGCTTGCATATTCTTGTCACTTGCCCGACAAAATTTATGCTTGCAAGCAATCGTCTGTGGTATCATTGACGTATAAAATTGAAAATTTGTCTTCATAATGCCCTCAAAAATCGGTCAAGAGATTCTCAAAGAATTCTCAAAAAGTTCCATGAGCAGCGTAGTCAACAACTTATATGAATTCGGAAGTTTCCGGTTCGACCCTGAAACTGAGATTCTTTGGCGCGAAGACAATGTTATTTCGGTTTCGCCAAAGGCTTTGGCGGTACTAAAACTGCTTCTTGAAAGAAATGGCGAGTTGGTTTCGAAACAGGAGATCTTCGACTCTGTTTGGGCGGATACGTTTGTCGAGGACGGCGTGTTGACACAGAATATCTACAGCCTTCGCAAAGCGCTTGGGCCGGATGAAGACGGCAAACAGTTTATCGAAACGGTTGCCAGACGAGGGTACCGATTTGCCGGTCAAATAAAATCGATACTCGCCAATGAAAAAACCTCTGCCGATAATGGCAGCAGGCCGATCACTGCCCATCTTGACGAAAGTCATTTTGCCGAACCCGCCGCTCAAACCCGCCGTTTTTCCCTACCGACATTTACGGTCATTTTGGTTGGTTTGATTCTTTCAGCGTTGGGTTTTGCAGTCTATAAATTTTCTTTCGGTAGTGAAAAAATTAATACAGCCAAAATCGCCCCGATTGAACAATTACGGCTCCAAAGGCTTACCGATTCGGGTGACGTTATTTATCCGACTATTTCGCCGAACGGGGAGCTATTGGCATATGTGCGGCTTCAAGACCAAAATTCTGCGATTTGGGTGAAGCAAATCGCCAACGGAAGTTCTGTGCAAACCCTGCCTTACTCAAAAAAAGGTTATAAGTCTCTGGTATTTTCTCCGAACGGCGGCTATTTGTATTTCCGGGAAGAAGGTAGTGTAGGACCGATATTTCAAGTGCCGGTACTTGGCGGAACGCCAAAACCGGTTGCGGATAATGTTGGAAGCGATTTCAGCCTTTCGCCGGACGGTGGACGTCTTGCTTTTGTTCGCCGGGAAGCGGAGAAGAATGCGGAAACGCTTGTGATTTCGAGCGTCGATGGAAGCGGCGAACGCGAGATTATCTCCCGACGACAGCCTGCCAGGTTTGTCGGAAGCCCTGCCTGGTCGCCCGACGGCGGCAAGATCGCCATCGGATTCGGGATCGAGATGGATTTCAAGCTTTTTGCATTTGACTTGGCAACAGGACAGGAAACGGAGCTGAACACGCCGAAATGGCGCGCTGTTGCCCGCATTTTGTGGATGCCGGACGGCAGCAGTTTAGTATTCTCGGCACGCAAAACCGATGAGCCTTCCTCGCAGCTTTGGATGCTGGATTACACCGGCGGCGAGATCAGGCGGTTGACCAATGACCTTGAAAGCTATTTTTGGCTCAGCGTATCGGCCGACGGGCGTATGCTGGTGACTAGGCAGCAGGAGTTCGTCTCGCATTTATGGCTTTTCCTTGAAGGTGACGCGCAAAAGGCGAAACAATTGACGTTTGGCGAACGAAACCTGGACGGTTATGTTGGTCTGATGTGGACGCCGGACGGCAAGATCGTTTTCAGCGCTCGCAACGGCGACGTTACCGACCTTTATCAAATCCGCCCGGACGGCAGCGAGAGGATACAGTTAACGGTAAACGCCGGAAAAGACAACATCTGGCCGACCGTCTCGAGCGACGGACGTTACATTGTATTCACTTCGAATCGCACCGGTGCGACACAGGCGTGGCGGATGGATGCGGATGGCCGAGTTCGTGTCAAAAGTTGTGGAAATAGATTTTCGCATCCTTGTTTGCCAAAGGTTTTAAATCCGGTTTTTTAAGGGAGATTGTC
>JBOGOW010000273.1:0-5541 GCA_050748285.1 Pyrinomonadaceae bacterium | reverse complement strand
CCGTTTGCAAGGAAAATCGATCAAAACTCAAATTTTTACGGTGCGTCGGAACGAAACTTTACTTTCTCTTGTTCGCGCATTAGACGCTTCTATTTAGTTAATAGTTGGAAAACACCCGAAATTCTATAAAATTCCGTTGCGGCTTTGGGTTATTGTCAGTATTTGACCACCGATGTTAATCGTGCCAGTTCTGCGGATGGTATTGTTTATGCGAACCGTAAATTTGATCTCGCCGCCTCCACTCAGGTTTTTTGCCCCGTTCAAAACGATCCAGTTCTTGCTGCTTTTTAGCGAGAAGTCGCAATTTGGCGGCGCCGTAACGGCAATATTGTATTGACCGCCTTTTGTCGGGACCAATATCGACTGCGGCCCGAAGCTGAAGCTGCAAACGGTTTGATTCTGCAATGCCGCAAAAACATTCAGCCTGCCGCCTGTTCGCGAAAAACCGTTCCACTGCGGAACGGCGTCAGCCGTATTCATCAAGGTAGCTTTTAATGATGCTGCGGAAAGCGACGGGTTGTTTCCGGCAAGCAAAGCAGCGGCTCCGGAAACATGTGGCGTTGCCATTGAGGTACCGCTCATGTTTCCGTATGACGAATCCGAGCCTAACATAGTGCTTCGAATACTAATTCCCGGTGCCGCCAGATCGACGCTGTTCAATCCAAAATTAAAAGCCCGGTTGTCGTCCACATTCGTAGCGCCGACTGCAAGGATGCTCGGGCTAGCATAGCTTGCGGGATAAAACGGCGTATTGTCGATGTTTACTCCGGAATTTCCTGCGGCAAACACGTTCAAAATATCTGCGTCGCCCATTGCGTCGATTGCGTCCTTTGTCGCCTGATCGTAGTCGCAGGCTTCGGTGCAGCCGCCGTAGGAATTATTTGTAACGCGAATATTTACGCCGCGGCCTTTCATCATACGAATGTAATTGTATGCGTTAATGAGCATCGCTGAGGTTGTGTCCGACGCACCCGCACTGTAGATCTTGATCGCCATCAATCTCACATTCCAATTTACGCCGACCACGCCGAGACCATTGTTTCCCCTGGCTCCAATCGTTCCTGAAGTATGCGTGCCATGGCCGTGCTCGTCATACGGGTCGGAATCGTTAAATCGAAAATCGTAGCCGTAAACATCGTCGATAAATCCGTTGCCCTCATCGTCGATGCCATTGTTCGGAATTTCACCTGGATTTACCCACATATTCGGCGCCAGATCCTCGTGAGTGTATCGAATTCCCGTATCGATATTCGCAACCACGACAGCCGTGCTGCCGGTCGTAATATCCCACGCCTGCGGTGCCGAGATCTTTGACAGTCCGTACATCCCTGCAAGCGTAAAATCGGGGTCGTTCGGCGTTGCCTGAAGATAATAATAAAAATTCGGCTGCGCGGCTTCGACCGATTCGACGACTTGGAATTTCGCTATCGCAGATTGCACGGTCGTCCTCGAATCGAGTTTGACACGATGCCAGCCCAGATCACCCAATTTTTCGATCGACTCAAATCCAATCGCCGAATTTGTTGTTTGAATAAGTTCTGCGGACACGCCATTTTTGTAACGCACAAGTACTTCGCCATCGACAAACGCGGGTTTTGCTTTTTGTGCGAAGACGCCCGCCGCAAGCAGACAAACCGAAAGCAAAATTGAAGATGTGTATTTAAACATTACCGACCGACGGAATTCTAAGAATGGTTAAGTGTAAAACTTAATCGAAGGAATGAAAAGAAAATTATGAAGAAATGGGGCGGCTAGAGGGATTCGAACCCTCGACATCCTGAACCACAATCAGGCGCTCTAACCACTGAACTATAGCCGCCATCTCAAATTTGAAATCTGAAATTTCAAAGTTACTGGTACCCCCGGCAGGACTCGAACCTGCGACCCACAGCTTAGCTTACCTCACTTGGTTTCCCAAGCCCTGTTTTCCGAGGAAAACAAGTTGAAAGTCTGGACTATATCTTAGACATTTCAGTCTGAGTGCGTATAGTCTCTACGGATCCCGAAGCCGGTTTCCTCGGTGTTGTCATAGGAACCGTCAAGTCCCCTTAGATATTCACCGATACAGCACTCTCCACTGTGCAAGTTAATATTCCCTGCACAGGCTCCTATTTTGAAGGCTGTTGCTCTATCCAGCTGAGCTACGGGAGCATATCAAACAGCAATCTATGATGTTAGCGATTGGCGAATCGCAAGTCAATCTTTATCCAGCCGCTGCCTTTTGTTCATCTATATTAGCGATCATCGCCTCAAAAACCTCGGTCAGGTCGAGTTCGCTTGTATCGATGACGATCGCATCCTCGGAAATAGTCAGCGGCGAATCTTCACGCGAAACGTCGCGTTCATCGCGTTTGTTGATCTCGGCAAGCGTTTGCTCATAGGTAGATTCGCGGCCTTTTGCACAGTCTTCTTCAAAACGCCGCCGTGCACGGGCCTCGGGCTTTGCCGTCAAGAAAAACTTTATGTCCGCATCAGGGAAAACGACGCTGCCGATGTCGCGGCCTTCGAGTACACATCCCTTTGGAGCTGCATTCCCGATCTCGCGCTGATGATGCACCATTATTTTTCGCACCCTTGAATTCGTTGAAACAACAGATGCCGATTGAGCGATTTCCAAAGTTCTGATGTCTGCTGTTACATCAGCTCCATCAAGAAATACTTTCAGTGAATCCGGTTTACCGACGAGCTCGACCTTCGTGTTTCCGGCAACCGCCGCGACTTTGGTTTCATCTGCCATATCGGCGCCTTTGCGAATGACCGCAAGCGCGACGGCACGATACATCGCACCGGTATCCAAATAAAGGAGGTTCAGTTTTTTGGCGAGCATCTTACCGAGCGTGGATTTGCCCGCTCCCGATGGGCCGTCAATTGCGATGATCATGCGTTTGGAGTTCCAGCTTTAGCCGGCTTCTTCGATCGTGCTTCTTACCTTGGCAGGTAGTTTATCAAAAACAAGCGTGTATGACTCCCGAATCAAATCATTTAATTCCTGCGGCTTCACGGCGTCGAGCTTGGAAATACGAACCCACTTATACCGTCCGACATACGCCGCCGGTTCGATGCCTTCGCGCTCAATTAGCTCATCGAATTTTTCAGGCGTGCATTTTATCGACATTCCGCTGAACGAATCCGCTCCCGTAACACAGAACATCTTTCCACCGACGCAAAAACAAAGATCGGAGCCCCATTTGATATCCTCCGTCGTACCGGGAAACGAAAGGCAGAGTTTTCTTAGCTTTTCGATGTTCATATAGTATCCGCTGCCCACACGTAAGTAAGGGCTTTCTCAATGCAGAAGCCCACACGAAGTAAGGGCGAAAGCTGCAAAGGTTAAGGCCATTAGCGAAATAGTGATAGCCCACATGTATTCAACAGGTTATTCAGCAAATCGATTTTTTTGAGCAGGGCCGTTGTTCAAAACTCGAATATACCAAATATGTGTTGATTGTTTCGCCCTTACTTCGTGCAGGCTTCTGCATTGATAGGACGTTTGTTTCGCCCGTATTTCGTGAGGGCTTCTGCATTTAAGCACGAAGCAAGACGATACTAAATGCAAATAACTCGCAGTGCCTCCAACGCCGATTCAATATCAGCACTCGACACATCAAGATGAGTTACCATTCGAATCGAGTTTCCGAAACCGATTGCCAAAATGTCATTCTCCTTCAATCCATCAATAATTTCGGATGACGATTTGCCGGTGCCGGAAATGTCGAAGATCACGATGTTTGTTTCGACCTTCTCGACCTCGATTTCGATTCCATCAATTTCGGCTAATCCCTCCGCCAACCGCTTTGCGTTTTCGTGATCTTCGATCAGGCGTTTCGGGCCTTCTTCGAGAGCGATCAAACCCGCAGCCGCGAGAATTCCGATCTGACGCATGCCGCCGCCGAGACGTTTTCGCCAGATTCGGGCCTCTTTGATGAACTCCTCGGTTCCGAGCAGAATCGAACCCGCAGGAGCACCGAGTCCTTTTGAAAGCGTAAACATCACTGAATCGCACTGCCGCGTGAGATCGGCCACGCTCTCACCCAATGCGACCGAAGCGTTAAAGATCCGGGCGCCGTCCATGTGAATTGGCAGCGATAAAGCGTGAGCGTGTTCACAAACTTCTGCACACGCAGCAGCGGTCATCACGCTGCCGCCGGCAAAGTTATGTGTGTTTTCGAGACAGATTAATGCAGTTGCGGCCTGATAATACGGCGGATCGATCTTCAACGCCGGTTCGATCTCATCCCATTTTAAGTGCCCCGAACCATCGACGCTTTTCACAGCACGAATCGTAACGCCCGAAATTATCGCCGCCGCACCAAGCTCGTAATTCAAGATATGCCCGCGGTCTTCTGTAACGACCTCCTGGCCGGGTTTTGTATGAACTTTTACGGCGATCTCGTTGCCCATGCAGCCGGTCGGCACCCATAGAGCGGCCTCTTTTTCAAAAACTTCAGCGGCGCTTTCCTGCAAACGGTTCACCGTCGGGTCGTCGCCAAAAACATCGTCGCCGACCTCGGCCGCCGCCATCGCAGAGCGCATCTTGTCGGACGGTCTTGTAACTGTGTCGCTGCGAAGATCGATCATTGCATTCGCAATCAGATTCTGCCACGAATCAGTTTCAAATTGAACTTTAGGCTGTGGATTTGTTGATTTCATTACGATAAACCTATAATCACGGAAGTTTAAACATAGTCTTTCAAGGAGAATCGCAATGAAGAAGTTCAGTAACTTAGCTTGTTTCGCGCTTTCGGCGTGTTTTGTTTCAGCAGCGATATTCGGTCAATCCGGCGCAACTGGCGAGCGTAAAGGTTCGGGTGTTGTTGTGTTAAAGGCGGCACAGATCATTGACGGGAATGGCGGTGCACCGATAAAGAATGGCGTCGTGGTCATTACAAATGAAAAGATAACGGCGATCGGTTCGCTTGCAAGCATTACTATCCCAACCGGCGCTCGGATGATAGATCTCGGTGACGCGACGCTGATGCCCGGATTTATCGATGCTCATACGCATATCATCGGTCGCGTTCTCGGCGACCCGGCGGGTGAAAATGCAGCTGTACGCGATTACGCTTCGTTCGGCGCGATTCTCAGTGTCCGCAATGCCGAACGAACTCTGATGGCCGGTTTTACGACGATCAGAAATGTCGGCGCCGGCAATTTTGACGATGTCGCGCTTCGAAAGGCGATAAACGAAGGCTGGATCGTCGGACCGCGCATCTTAACTGCGGCTCACTCGTTTGGAATCACCGGCGGGCATTGCGACGAAAACGGATACAAGCCCGGACTTGAAGATAACGATTACAGAACCGGTGTTGCCGATGGCGTCGAGGAAGTTCGAAAGGCCGTACGCTATCAGGTTAAGTATGGAGCCGATCTGATAAAGATCTGCGCAACCGGCGGCGTTTTGAGCGAAGGCGACGCCGTCGGCGCAACTCAATATACATACGAAGAGATCAAGGCGATAGTCGATGAAGCTCACAAGCTCGAACGAAAAGTTGCGGCGCATGCTCATGGCACCGAGGGAATAAAGATCGCAACTCGTGCGGG
>JBOGOW010000272.1:0-5557 GCA_050748285.1 Pyrinomonadaceae bacterium | reverse complement strand
GTCGTCGATCCGGTAACGGGCGCAGACGAGCCGTTTATTCTCAGCGACGCAAAACCTGTGTCGATGGCAGACGCGGCACGAAACAGCGGCCTCGCATGGTCTGCGGGCATCGCGTTTTTTGCGTCGGTTGTCTTTATGCTGGTTATCGGCTGGGGCGCCGATCTGCTGTTCGGCATCGCGCCATGGGGAATTGTTGCCGGCATCGTTTTGGGTTCGATCATCGGATTTGTCCAGTTTTTTCGCATTAGTTCGCAAATATTCAATCCCAAAAGGAAAATGCAATCGGGCCGGATGCTTATTTCTGACGACGACGACCAAAAATAGCCCGTAAAAACAACTTCAGCCTTTGAATTTGGTCGAATTCCTTTGTAAACTTTACGTTTGCCGATGAGCGGGATTTCCGATGCAATAGCCGACGGCAGCGATGCGGGCGACCATCCGACGCATAGCCGAATATTGGTGATAATGGCGATCCTAGGCGTTATCGGCTCGGTTGCCGGTGCGATGTTTCATTCGCTTGTTTTCGGGATCGGAGTTTTGGTCGGCACCGTATTGGCGTTTGGTAATTACTATTGGCTTAGGCGTTCGCTTCGCAAGATGTTTGCAGAAGCGGTCGAAGGCGAAAAACCGAAGATCTCGGCGCTCAAATACATTACTCGGTATTTCGCGATCGCCGCAATAATCGCGTTGATTTTCGTAACAGGCATTTTGCCGATCGTCGCGGTAATATTCGGCTTATGCGGATTTGCATTTGCGGTCGTAGTTGACGGAATTATCAGGATATTTCAAGGTGCAGAAGCCCTTTGTCTGTAGCCCGCACGTAAGTAAGGGATCTTTTAATGCAGAAGCCCGCGCGTAAGCAAGGGCGATATGAGCAACATCGGGCAGAGACGCGAGCGAGAAGAGCGTTCGATTTCGTTTGCAGAAGCCCGCACGAAGTAATGGCGAAAACAGCGGACAGGAATGTCCGCGTTCCAAATGCAGAAGCCCGCGCGTAAGCAAGGGCGATATGAGCAACGTCGGGCAGAGACGCGAGCGAGAAGAGCGTTCGATTTCGTTTGCAGAAGCCCGCACGAAGTAAGGGCGAATTTCATGACAAAGATTCAGGAATGTAAATAATGTTTCTTTTAACAGAAGGCGGCGAACATCATGTGCCGCTGATCGTCGAATTTATAAATCATTATCTCGGCAAACCGGTTTATCAATTTCAGATGAACTACACAAAGCCGGTATGGGATAAATTCTTCTCGAACTTCGGCACCGAGGCCGAAGCTGTTTTCGGCCCATACACCGTCGAAAACGCGATCCCTTGGTACACGATAATGTTCGTGATCGCATGCATTCTGACGATCATCGTGATCTATATTCTCAGGGAGAAACTTTCGGAAGACGACCCCAAACCAGGACAAATGACGTTGGAAGCGGGTTATTTGGCGATCAGTGGAATAATTTCCAATATTATTGGCGAGCGCGGAATGCGGCACATGCCAATTGTCGCTACTTTTGCCGTTTTGATCTTGGTTTCAAACCTGATGGGTTTGTTCCCCTTGTTCATGTCGCCGACTGCATCTGTGAATGTGACCTTCGCACTTGGTCTCACTTCGTTTGTTTACTACAACTATGTTGGAATTAGCGAGAACGGGCTGTTTGGTCATCTAAGGCATTTTGCCGGGCCAAAACTTCCGATTTATTTGATTCCTATTACGATTCTCGTATTTTTTATCGAGATCATAAGTAATTCGATCCGCCCTTTTACTTTGGGAGTCCGGCTTTTTGCAAATATGTTTTCGGATGAGCAGGTATTTATGCAAATAACTAATCTTGCCCCTCCGGTCACTCAAATTATCCTTCCGCTTGTTTTGACTCTTTTGGGTTTGTTCGTCGCTTGTGTTCAGGCTTTTGTTTTCACGCTTTTGTCAACGATTTACATTAGTGAAGTAACACACGATCATGACGATGAGCATGCAGACGAAAGCCACGCCGAACCGGCGACGGCTTAAAAGTTTGGAGTCCAGCTTTAGCTGGCTCTGAGTTTGGAGTTCCTGCGTTTGCAGGATCTTAAATTGGAGATGCCAGCTAAAATGGAACTCCATACATAGGAGTAGTTTTGAAAACTTGCGTTTTATAGCAAATATGCCCGCACGCAACAGGCGCGCTTGACTCTTTGGGAGTATAAAATCAAGCGAATACCGGAAGCGAGGCGAAATAATACAAGCAAAGCGAGTTTTTCGAACACCACTCCTGAAAAAAAACGTAAATAATTACAGGAGAAAAGAAAATGAATAAATTGAAATATGCGTTTTATGCAACACTCGCATTGGCGTTGATGGCGATCCCCACAATGGCACAAGGCGCGGCGGATAATGAGTCGTCGGTCTTGGCGGCAAAAGCGATCGGCGGAGGAATAGGTTTTGGCCTTGCGGCTGGACTGGCAGGCATCGGACAGGGGTTGGTCGGTTCGCGTGCGGCGGAAGGCGCGGCCCGCAATCCCGGTGCATCCGGTAACATTATGACACAGATGATCATTGCCCTCGCTCTCATCGAATCACTGGTGCTTTTTGCACTGCTTATCGTTTTCGTTAAGCTTTAATTTGAAATGATAGCATTTAGTGCGGGTGGAGCTTATTTTTAGCTTCATCCGCATTTTCGTGTTCTTTTGTGTAGTTTAGTGGATCAAATTCTTCGCCTGAATAGATTCCACGAAATGGAATAATCCCAGACAACGCATAAGAACATTGTACTAGCGGTTAAACCCCGGAACCGTGGCTTTTCGGCTAAAAGCTCTAAGCTGGCAGCTCTCAGCTCTCTTTTAACCGGCGCTTTGATAGGCCGACTTCAATATGTTTTATATTGGCTAATCCGGGATAATTACTTTCAAACCGACTACCTGTTTGACCTCCGATATGGGAAAATTAAACTTCACAGGGAAAGTTTTCTGCAACCTCTTCTTAGCGGCTGCGTTCTAAATTTTGATGGCGAATATACTTACGGGCACGATAATCGCGGAAAAATACCGCCTCGGCGAGCTTTTAAAAAACGACGGGCTCGCCGACCTTTACGATGCCCGGCATATTTTGATGGATAAGCAGGTGTCGGTTCGCGTGCTGCGGCCAAGCGTTGCGGCTGACAGCGAGAACGTCGCTGCATTTTTCGAAAGCGCGAAAACTGCGTCGCGGGTCGCCGATCCGCACGTCCTGAACATCAGTGATTTCGGCACCGATCACGAAGGCTTTGTATATGCCATCTATGAACCGCTTGACGGCAAACCGCTGAAGGAACTTCTGGTTGAAGAGGGCGCGTTTCCGGTTTATTCAGCGGCGGAAGTTGGACGACAGGCGTCGGAAGCACTTTCCGTCTCGCACGCACAAGGGCAGATCCACGGAAATCTCTCGACAGAGAATATTTTGCTTACGGGAAACGAGGGCATCGACGTAAAGCTTTTCGATTTTGGTTCGCAGAATGCGTTGATGAAAGAAAGCACCGAAGCCGCGAATTTCGCATATCTCGCCCCCGAGCAATGTTCCGGTTCCGACGTTTCGGATGAACGCGGCGACGTCTATTCGCTTGGGGCGATCCTTTATGAATTGCTGGCCGGCGTGCCGCCGTTTGTCGGCGAAAAACCGACCGAGGTGATGCTCAAACACATCGAAGAGATGCCGCCGCCGCTTGCCGCATTTCGCACCGATCTGCCTGAAGGGTTGGAGCAGTTGATCGTAAAAGCGCTCTCGAAAAACCCGGAGATGCGTCAGCAAACTGCTCTGGAATTCACGAACGAACTCAACGTTGCGACGCAGGGCGTTCCTTTGTCCGCAAGCACCGAGCCAAAAAATAATCTTTGGAAAACGGCTTTCATCGTGCTTGTCGGGATGTCTCTGCTCTCGGCGTTTTTGATTTACGGAACATATACAAAACAGACAAATCCCGCGACCGCCCTGCAGCCCGATGCAAACGGCCTTCCGGTGCAGCCGATCAATCCCGCAACGGGAAGCGAGGAGCAGTCCCTTGCCGCGATGCCTGCCTTGACGGTGGACGCGATCGCGAATTCTAATCTTTCGCAGCCGCCTGGAACTTTGCCGGGCGGTGATGGATACAACCCATGGGGCAGCGGCGGAGCACCGCCGGGCGCACCGCAATACATCCCGCAGGGCGGCCAAGTCGTTACGATCGACCCGACGACCGGCAGTCCGTTTATGCCGCCTGACGGAATCGTCCTCGTGCCGGTTCCCGTAAACTCGAATACAAATAAAGCAAAGCCCTCGCCAACGCCGAAAACGTCGGCGAATTCCGCTCCGCAAACAACGCCGACGCCAAAGGTGGAATCAACGCCAGCGAAACCGACTTCAACGCCACGCCCAACGCCTGCGGTTAATAAACCGGCCATTGACGACAAGAGCGATGTAAATTAGGCCGTGAGAAAAAGATCGTAAATGGTTTTGACCGCAAGCAGAACAACAGCGGTAAGAAATATCCGACGAAGCCAGACCTCGTTCATTTTCGATGCAAAATGCGCCCCGATATACGCCCCGACGAACATCGTCACGCCGAGAATTACCCCAAGCTTGAAATCCACCAATCCCTGATAGATAAAAACAGCCGTAGCGACCGACGACGAAAATATATTTATCACTTTCGTAGCCGCGATCGAGCCTGCATAATTGAAACCAAAAAATGCAACTAGCGAAGCAGTCAGCACGGTTACATAACCGCCGCTATAAAGCCCGCCATAAATAGCGAGCAAAAATACCAGCAAATAACCGGCGATCCGCAAGAAACCGCCAGATGTTTTAGTCGCGACACCCAAAGAATTCTTATCCGCGAACCAACGCGAAATACCACTAAAAGGACTCAATTCTTTAAAATTTGGTGTATTTTCGTGTACTTTCGTGGATAATTCTTTCTTCAAGTCAGTACCACCTGCGGTCGCCCCACCATCTTTGGAACCACGTCCGCCGCCTAACAGTGTAAAGATCACGATCGCAAACATCGCTGCTGTAACGATGATCTTTATCGTGTCATTGGAAATATACCCAACAATCGCCGCGCCGATCGCCGAACCGACTATCGTCAGCAAGATCATCGGCGAAAGTGCCCGCACATCGACCGCGCCTTTTCGCAAAAACGGTATCGCCCCGCCAACCGCCATAAACACCAACCCAAACATATTCGTCGCCACCGCCACTTTCTCATCCACCCCAACCTGAAACATCACCGGCACCGCAATCAACGAATTACTCCCCGTCACCACGCCAATAACGCTTGTGACCAGAAAAAGCAGGATGAGTAGAGCTAAGACAATTGATGACATCAATCTGTAAGTCTGCGTTCAAAATGATGGAGCCGAACAAAATTTATTGTAAGCACTCTTGCATCCTGTTTTAAATCGGCGAATGTCAACACAAAAGAAAAAAGGCTGTCTGAATAAGGTGCCCCCTTTTTTTTCAAAATTGGGGGTGGAGGTTTTAAAATTGTAATTATGAAGAATAAAAGGGAGGTATTCAAGAGGTACGTTCAGAATCACCGATGCTCCCGCTGCCGAGTTTGGGGACCTGCACCCTTA
>JBOGOW010000271.1:0-5568 GCA_050748285.1 Pyrinomonadaceae bacterium | reverse complement strand
ACTTGTCCGAGTTGACTCTTATTCGTGCATTCGTGGCCGATTTTTCTGTTTTTTGCCACGAATGCACGAATAAGAAACGTCTCAACGCATGTTCTGGAACGGCGCACTTGGTTTTTCAAAGCTCCCTAATAGATGAAGCCGGCGGAAAAATAAAGCCCTTTGTCTTGGCCGCCAACACTTTCGGGCAAGCTCCCCAAACCTTCGGGCAAACTCCCCCCTGCGGCTTGCCGCGACGCATTGCGGAGAGGCTTGCCTCTCCGGCGGCTCGCCCCCTTGATTCCTCCGCTCGGAGGCTCAGCCTCCCGGCCCCGCAAACTGGCGGCGGCAGAGCTTCGCCGCAAATAGACGGGCACAGCCCGAACCCATTAAAGTTCGAATATTTCCTATTGCGTAATCTGGATTTAACATTACGCCGAACAATGACAAAATTGAGCAGTTCGCCTCGAACCGGCTTCGGCTGTCGATTAATAAAAATGCAGAATCGAAAACTAAAATTAGAACTGCCGTTGAAAAGTAAAAAACGAGCAGGGCTCCCCGTCTCAGGCCAAAAACTTTTATTGTGACGACGCGCTTATGTTGGAAGTGTTTCAGGCGTTACATCTGTTTCAGGTGTTTCATTAGTTTCAGGCGTTTCAAATGTTTCGCTGAAACACAGATGCCCCGCTCAAAAACGAAACAGAGTTTCCACGCCAAAAGCATTCGGGAACTTTGCGGCGATCTATGCCGTAATGATGAAAGCCGACTCTCTGCCACCGGGTTACGCACACAGCAGCTTCATTCACATTGCCATGGATACTCAACCCAAGTTTCTTTGCCACGCTCTGCGCCGGAATGCCGATTACTACGCTAATGCGTAATCCGGGTTTAGGGAATAATACGGGCATTGGCAAGCATATCCAACATGCGGCTTTGTTAACTCCACGGCCGAAGGTAGATTTATGGCAGTGGTCGGGTAATTTTGTATTTCTTGCCGAGGCAGTCCATGAAAAAAATCATTTTCGCCGTCTTGCTCCTAATTTCGCTCATTTTCCTTAGTCCATTTCATGCAAATGTTTTTGCGGATATTGCTTATACTGATGGATTTGGGAAACTGAAGATTTCGTCCGTCCAGCCTTCGGTTGGAATTCTCGATCCGACGTTTGGAAACAACGGCGTCGTAAGTACGCCGGTCGGAAGCGGGAATGCGGTTGCACAGGCTGTTGCGGTTCAGCCCGACGGCAAAATAATTGCGGCCGGGTTTGCCAACAACGGGTCGAACAATGATTTTGCCATTCTGCGCTATAACCCCGACGGCACGCTTGACGATACTTTTCGAGGCGATTCACCTATTGGAACCGGCGTTATTCTTACCCCGATCGGATTGTCCGACGATGAGGCATTCGGAATTACGCTCCAGGACGACGGCAAGATCATTGCCGTGGGCCAATCGAGAAACGGCACCAAAACCGACGTCGCCGTCGTGCGCTGCAATCCTGACGGAACCCTCGATAATACATTCGATGTTGACGGTCTAATGACCGTTTCGCCAAGCGTGGGCAGTGCTCTAGCCCGATCTGTAGATGTGCAGGCAGACGGTCGTATTGTGGTTGCCGGCGTCGGTAATAACGGTTCCAACTTTGATAATGTCGTTATTCGACTAATGCCTGACGGCTCGCTTGATCCCGCTTTTGTCGGTAATTCCGGTACGGGAAACGGCATTGTAATTACCACGGTCGGGGCAGGCAATGAACAAGCCTACGCGGTTTCTGTTCTGCCGTCCGGCAAGATCCTTGTGGCCGGTTATTTCGCAGCCGCGGTCAGCAACGACACGGTGTTGTTGCGGCATGAATCCGACGGGCGGCTAGATTCGACATTTGGCGTCGGCGGTATTGCAGTTCATTCGTTTAGTCCGGACTCGACCGACGAGGCTTTGTCGATGGCACTTCAGCCGGATGGTCGAATCGTGATTGCCGGCTGCATACGCACGCCTGGAATTGCGAACGATTTTCTGATTGCCCGGTTCGAAGAAAACGGCAGCCGCGACACCGCCTTTGGAAACGGAGGCTTTTTGGTCGTGCCGTTTGGCAGTCTTGCGGATATTGCTTCAGGGGTTGCGATACAGGCCGATGGAAAGATAGTCGCAGTAGGATTTGGCAATAACGGCATTGATACCGATTATGCCGTAACCCGCGTTAATACCGATGGCACGTTCGATTCAGCTTTTGGTAATGGCGGCAGGTTATTGACTATGGTCGGCCAGTCATTTGACGCGGCAAACGCAGTTGCCCTGCAGTCGAATGGTCGAATCGTAGTCGCGGGTCGGACTGCGAGCAATGTGGCAAACATCGGAATCGTGCGTTATGTGGCCAGCGCTGCTTCGATTTCCGGGCGTGTTTTAACTCCCGCCGGACGTGGGCTCGGAAAAGCGAGAGTGAACCTAATCGACGCTCAGGGCGTGTCAAGGGCCGCAACAACAAGCACATTTGGCTACTATAAGTTTGAAAACATTGCAGTTGGTCAAACGTATTCGATAAACGTCAGCTCGAAGATTTACGAATTCATGCCGTTGCAAATCGCAGTCAATGACAGCTTGGCGGACGTCGATTTTGTAGGAATGGAAAGGCGTTAAATCGAGTTCGGACTTACAACATTTGGAGTTCCTGTTTCAGCAGGCGACAACCTTTTGCAGAGCCGATTAATGCAGCAGTCGGGTTTACCTGAAAGCAAACTTTGGTAAAATTACCCGACGCCGATTGGGTTGAGTTATACTTCAAAAGTGTCGAAAACCTTCTGGTTCGAGTAGCGTTGTATTGCCGCTTTTAGTTATTTCGATTCGACCGGCATTTATGGTAGCCGTGCCGATTCGCGTAACTGCAAGTTCCGAAAGACTTGAAGCCGAGTCTTCCGAAACAGTGAACAGCAATTCAAAATCTTCGCCTCCGTGTAGGGCATATTGCAGTATCGAGTCTTCAGACTCAAAATATTCATCGAGGCCCGGATGAATCGGCAGGTTTTCGATTTCAATTTTAGCGCCCACGCCGCTTGATGAGCAAATATGGGCCAGGTCACACGAAATACCATCCGATAAGTCGATCATTGAGGTTACTAAACCTAAATAATACAAGTGTTTAGCTAGAACAACCTGAGGTTGCGGTCGAAGTTGCTGGTCGATCAGCCCTTTCGCGTTTTCCGACAAATCTTGCGTATTTCCCGATTCAAGTATTTTGAGCCCAGCGGCTGCGGCGCCTAATGTACCTGAGACGAATATCGCGTCACCGGCTTTCGCACCAGACCGAAGAACAGCTTTGTCTTTTGGAACTTCGCCGATAACTACTGAATCTATAACCACCTTGTCGGGTGAACGTGAGATATCGCCTCCGACCAATTCAACGTCAAATTTGCGGGCCAATTTATGCCAGCCAATGTAAAATTCATCAAGAAAGCTGCCCGACCATAGCTTTTCGGGTATTCCAATCGAGAGCATTGCGTATTTCGGCGTGCCGCCCATTGCGGCAATATCTGAGAGCGAAACTGCCAGAGATTTATGGCCGATCGAACGCGGATCGGCAAAAGACAGCCTGAAATCAATATCCTCAATCAACATATCTGCCGTGATCAGGTTGTCGAATTGCTCATCTTTGGGAAAAACCGCACAATCGTCGCCTACTTTGCGCAGCGAATATTTTTCCTTAATGTGTTGGATGAACTGGAATTCTGAATTCATTACAATTGTGTTGACACAAGTTGCCTAAAATCATAGAATTAGGCGTCAAGAATTAAAAAGAACTTTAACACACTTGATACTTAATATGGGTCAGGCTGCGGTGATGATACCGGAAAAAATATATTTCAAAATCGGCGAGGTTTGCGAAATTGTCGGCGTGCAGGCTCACGTCTTGCGATATTGGGAAACTGAATTCCCAATGCTTTCGCCGCAAAAGAATCGTTCGGGCCAGCGAAGCTATCGCCGAAAGGACGTCGAAATTTCTTTGCGGATAAAGGAATTGCTTTACGATGAGATGTTCACAATCGCCGGTGCTCGCAAAAAACTTCAAGGTGAAAACCGCGAAGCCCCAAAGCTGAAGATTGTCCATCCCGAACCTGCGCGTACGGAAACACGATCTGATACACCCTCGCTTTTTGATCCTGTTGCGGATGACGATGAACTCGATTTGGTTCTTGAATCGGTCGAGCCAAAGGTCGGAAGCATCATTACGGAACAGCGCAAAGCTATCAAAAAACTCGGCGAGCAATTACTCGAATTGCGTGAAATGCTAAACTCAAGTCAGGATCTTTAGCACCGTTTGTTTGACAAATCCCTTCACGAAACCTAATCTGAAAATCAATAACGGGACGTAGCGCAGTCTGGTAGCGCGTTCGCTTGGGGTGCGAGAGGTCGCAAGTTCAAATCTTGTCGTCCCGACCAATAAACATGGGGCTTTCAGCGATTGCTGGAAGCCCCATTTTTTTGACTTGGTTGCAGGTTGGTTGCAGTATTCTTTTTGTCCTCCTTTTTCCGCTCAAAACTCTCAAAGATCATCACTCTTGATCAGGCTGGTTTATAAACATCCTTTGTGTGGTGCAAAACTGCGTCGAATGGCGCGTTTTCGAGACTTTTGTGGCCGATGCCGGCTATTTTCATGGCTTTTTGGCGAGGCACATTTTTTGCGAACTGGAGATCGGAGGTTCAGGAAATGGTTGAAATTATCACGATAGAAAAAGCGGAACTGATTCGGTTGATCGACACCTCCGTCGCGGGGGCGATCGAAAAAGCTATTCACTCATCTCAGCCGCCGCAGATTATGACGAAGTCCGAAGTCGCGAAATATCTGAAAAAATCTAGTGCTACGATCAATCGATGGATGCGAAAAAATGGTTTACCGTTCCACGGAGTCGGCCGGCCAACTTTTAACAGAACTGAGGTGGATGCCTGGTTAGCGAATTACTAACTTTATGTCAGTGTTTAAGAAATATAACGGTAAGCGGATAAACGCTAAGCATCCGGCGTATGCGACAGCTCGTTGGTGGGTATACAGACGAGTTAAAGGACACAAGACCATTCATCAGGTTATTCCGACAGCCCGTACTAAGGAAGAAGCTGAACTCGCCGAGCGACAACTGGTAAAGCAACTATTCGACAGATCATTCGGACTAACCGATACAACCGTAACTTTTGGAGACTTTGTAGAAACGACCTATCGAAAATATGTAAATCAAAACAACGTCAATAAGGGAGCGAAGAATCTTTACATAAAACTTCTTTTGAAGCACCTAAAGGATCAGCCTCTGCATACCATTACGCCACAGGATTGTCGCGATTGTAGGAACAAACTCCAGTAAGGTAAAAACCAGCGAAACAAGAAAAGTTTAATCTCTCCTTCGTCGATCAATCGAATCATGTCGACTTTGTCGAAGATCTTTAGCCTCGCTTGCGAAGAAGACATTCTCGATCGCAACCCAATGCAGTATGTGAAGGCCTTACCAGAACCCCCACCAAGAAAGCGCCTACTCACGGCCGAGCAGAAGAAAGCACTTTGGAAAGAACTTGAATCAGATCAGTTACTTTTCAGGCTTGTCCAGTTGGCCGTT
>JBOGOW010000270.1:0-5589 GCA_050748285.1 Pyrinomonadaceae bacterium | reverse complement strand
AATAATCTACAACACCCTAACCCACAATTGGGTCTTTGAAGATTTTAACAATTTCGTTTTGGCAGAGTGAAACCTTTGCCGATAGAGTAGAAATTCATCATAGGAGAAATTATGTTAAAGAGTAGCCGTTTACACGAAGTGGGGCTGGTCGATTGGCTAAGAGAAAGCCCTGAAAACCAGAAGGAGTATCTAAAAGCGTCGTTCGAGGAAAATGTAGATATGCCGGATGCGATCATTGCTGCGATCCGCGAGATCGCGGTCGCACGCGGTTATGAGTCCATGGCTAAAGAAGCCGGCTTAAGCAAAAAGTCGCTTTACAAAATACTTGCCGAAAACCGAAAGACCAAACCGCGCTTCGAGACGATCGTCCAGTTGATAAGTTCATTAGGCGTCAGGTTGACGGTTGAAACGAACTAACTGAAATGATAATTCGACAGGAATGTTTTTTTTCAAGAAACCACATCGAACCGCGGTTGATAAATTTCTTATGGAATGTGAGAAAGCCTCGTTCTCATACACGGAAATTGGAGCAACTAAATCTAAGATTCCGGCAAGTTACAATGTCGATCACAACCGAGTCCACATTGGCAATGGCGACGCGGATTTTGAAAAGGCAAAGACGGTTGTTCGCGGTTTCGGTGGTTTGAGCTTTCTGGACCTAGTGCAAATCCTTTGACCTAGAACTGCATCTGAAAAGGCTGGATCGCATATATCTCCGATACCGTTCTTATTCTCATCCTTCTGGGCGGGATTGCAGGCCAATAAACAGTTGTCCCTAAAATCAGGAATGCCATCGCGGTCCCGATCACATCGACTGTCCTCGTACGACGGATCAACTAATTTGGGATTGCAGGAATCACCTTTTCCATCACCGTCGCTGTCTGTTTGATTAGGGTTATAGACAAAAATACAGTTGTCTTTACTATTGTAAATCCCATCGCAATCCCAGTCAGGTGTTCCCAATATAGTATTCAAAACATTTTCGCTGGTTCGCTCTACAATCGGATTATTTTTCTCTTTTGTAGATAAAGGCGTCGGTTCAGGTGATTTAATCCGAGAATTAATTGGTTCTGTAACTCTTACCTTTTCGCGTTTAGGGCAAGGTGTTTGTCCTTTTGACGAATCGGGTAAAGCGTTGTCGCACAGATCGTTAACGCCATTTTTATTGACATCGACAAACCTTTGATCCGGATTGCAGACCCAAGGACAATTATCTTTGAAGTCGGGAACACCGTCGCCGTCCATGTCACAGCGTAAATCCCTGAAGGACTTATCAACAAGTTTCGGGTCGCATGCATCACCATGTCCGTCGCCGTTTCTGTCTTTTTGGTCAGGGTTATAAACAATGATGCAATTATCTGCTCTATCGCAAATTCCATCGCAATCTGAGTCATTGAGTCCTAATTCTTCCGCACTGGGGGTTCTGTAATCGGGATCATTTTTTGATTGCTCGGATACAAACGGTGGCAAACAATCCGCAGTCGGAGTGGGCGATGGCTTCTGTTTTTTGGATTTGTCGGGTGACGCGGGCGTTGGACTCGTCGATGCGACAAGCGAGTTTTGATTGTTGGCTGATGATCGGTCAGCTTTATTGGCATTGCCGCAGTCGCGCTCCAAAAAGCCAAAGCCAAATACGCCGATAATGAAAAGTGTGCCTAATTTCATTTTCTATTACCTCGCAAAAAATCTGTTTCCGTCGGCTCGTCTAATTGAGAACGTTTGAAGCATATGCTTCTTGCAAAGCGCTTTCAAACAGGTTTTAACATTCGCGGATATTTAGGTGGTATAATGATCTGTGATACAATCCATAAAAATCACTTACGTTTATTTGCAAACAGAATCGACAAAATTGCATCTTAAATAACGTCTTTGCATGGAGAGCGGGACAATGTTGATAAATGGCGGCAGAGATATGATATACTTAATTTGCCTTTGGGATTTTGCAAAAGGCTCACGCCGTTTTATCTCACCAAAACAGCAATAGTTGATGAAAAGAATTTGTCCACAATTCGGCGGCATTATCGTCTTCGCGGCTTTGTTTTTCGGCGCCGGTTATTCGATAAATGCACAGACAATGCCACTGCTGCAGCCGATCTCGGTTTATGCAGAACCGACGCCGACGCCGCTGGTGCAAAAAACCGGCAGCTCGAATGCTACGGGCGCGCCAGCGGCCGCTTCGACGATAAAAACGTCGATCCCGATCCTTGCAGAGACAGCGATTCCCGGTTATTCGGGCGTGCTGGTCGAAACGCTCGACGGCACTGTCGTGGTCGAAAGCCTTTCCGATTCAACTTTTAATCCCGCTTCGAATGTAAAGATCGCGACGTCGTACGCAGTTCTGAAATCGTTCGGGCCGGGCTATCGTTTTTCGACAAACGTCTGGACCGACGGCAGCATCGACGCATCGACCGCCACATTAAACGGCAATATCTATGTTTCGGGACGCGATCCGGTTTTTGCATACGAACATGCTATCGCAATTGCATACGAACTGAATCGATTGGGCATCCGAAATGTAAAGGGCGATTTGATCGTCACCGATAATTTCGCGATGAATCATTCGTCGTCGATACAGCGTTCTGCCGAAACTCTTTTTGTCACGCTTGATAATTCAAGTCGCTCGGTGGCATCTGTCCGTTCGTGGACAAACTTTATAGCGAGCTCTGGACGTGCCGGGTATTACACATCTATGCCGAGCGTTACCTTTTCCGGCAAGGCATACGTGCAGCCGATGCCGAGCACATTGAATCTGCTTTTCACGCACGAATCGGCGCAAATGCGCGATATAGTAAAAGCGATGATGTGCTTTTCGAATAATTTCCTCTCCGACAGACTCGGAGATATGATCGGCGGGCCGTACGCTATCGCTCGCGTCGTTCAACAAGACACCGGCGTCGGGCCGCAGGAATTTTATATTCAAACCGCAAGCGGACTCGGAATAAACCGCGTTTCACCGAATGCGATGATGAAATTGCTCCGTGTTTTCCGAAGCGAATTGGCAAAAAACAAAATGACGTTCACCGACATAATGCCGGTCGCGGGTTTGGACGACGGAACCCTTGAGGGACGTTTTGCGACCGACTACTCACGCGGCAGCGTTGTCGGAAAAACCGGCACGCTAGGCAGAACCGACGGCGGCGTTTCCGCACTCTCCGGCGAAATGAATACGCGGCAAGGCACGTTTCTTTTCGTGCTATTCAATCAGCGCGGCGGCGTGAGAGGCTTTCGTGCATTTCAGAATAATTACGTTTCACTGATCCAGGGACAATTCGGCGGGCCGGTTTCGCTAGGTTATGCCCCAATATCGATCGAGGCACGGCTTGCAAGAACAAAGATCTCGTATCCCAATGCGCGTGCATTCGGAAATTAAGCTCTCCCCACAATCAGCTTCAAAGATTTTTATCCACAAAATCCCGCTAAACGACACGAATTTCAGTTGATTTTCGTGTTGCTTCGTGTAAGTTCGTGGATAAATTTTTTTTAATACCGCTCTCTACTCGCCCGCAAACTTTTCTTGCCCGCTTTCTTGTTCACCGTTACCAGATAGTGCAAAATTCTAGGTTTGGAGCGCGCCGACCTGGAATGAGCGAAATCGAAAAAATCCCGAAACCAGCCGATAACGTCGAAACGCTTGCCGAGCCGGTCGATGCGAATATCGCAGTCGAAGCTGCGAGTGGCTCAAAGCAAACGAGCGTTGCGCGTTCTGCGGGAATCGTTTCGATCGCGGTGATGTTTTCGCGCCTGCTCGGGCTTATTCGCGAACAAATTTTTGCATACTATTTCGGCGCTGGGTTTCTCTACGATGCATACGTCGTCGCCTTTCGCATTCCGAATGTCCTTCGCGATCTTTTTGCCGAAGGCGCGTTGTCCGCCGCCTTCGTCAAAGTTTTCACCGATTATCAATTAAACAAAAGCGAGAAGGAAGCGTGGCGTCTTGCGGGTCTTGTTTTCAATGCGCTCGCGGTGGTGATGAGCGTGATATGCATTTTCGGCATTTTGTTCGCCGGGCAGTTTGTCGATCTTGTTGCTGACGGTTTCTCGCCTGAAAAAGCCGCACTTGCAACAACGCTGACGCAGATAATGTTTCCGTTCATTCTGCTCGTCGCATTGGCGGCGGTCGCGATGGGCGTGTTGAATACGAAGGGCGTTTTCGGCATTCCGGCATCGGCATCGACGGCGTTTAACATCGCTTCGATCATCTTTGGACTGACGTTCGCATACTGGTTAAGCGGCGGCGGCTGGTTGGGTTCGAGCGACAAAAACGCCGTGCCGGGCGATTCGGCGCAATGGGCAATAATCGGAATGGCGATCGGAACGCTGATCGGCGGTGCAGCGCAATTTGCGATACAAATTCCCTCGTTATTCAAAGTCGGATTTCGATTCTCGACGAAGCTGAGTTTTACGGACGAAGGTGTCTGCCGAGTGATGTCGCTGATGACGCCCGCAATTCTCGGCACGTCTGCGGTGCAGATCAATGTGCTGATAAACACGTATTTCGTTTCAGGAATTGAAGGCGCTCAAGGGTGGCTGAATTACGCATTTCGCTTGATGCAGTTTCCGATCGGATTATTCGGCGTGGCGGTTGGAACAGCCGCGATTCCGGTGCTTTCACGGCTTGCAAGCGGTGGCAAAACCAAAGAGTTTCGCGATACGCTTTCGTCCTCGATGAACCTTGTTTTCTTGATGACGATACCCGCGGCGTGCGGCTTGATCGTGCTCGGCGAACCGATAATCCGCCTGATTTACGAACGCGGGCAATTCGACGCTTCGGCGACATCGATGACCGCACTTGCTCTCGCCGGATACTCGATCGGCCTGACAGGCTATGCAGCTATCAAAGTGCTTTCGCCTGCATTTTATGCGATGAACGACGCCAAGACGCCGATGTATATCGCCATCGCGTCGATTGGCGTAAATGCGCTCGGCAGTTACTTTTTTCGCGAATGGCTCTCGCAATACGGTGTAACCCCGCAGACGCCAAACGGTTACGGTCACGTCGGCGTGGCGCTCGCAACATCGCTGGTCGCGCTGATAAATTTTGCCGCACTCGTCTGGTTTATGCGCCGCAAGATCGCACGAATGAACGGCCGCGCGATCGCGGCCGCATTTGCTAAGGTCGCAGCGGCCGCGTTAATAATGTCGGCTGCGTGCTACGCGAGCTATTATTTTTTACATCGGCAATTCGGCGGCCGCTCGCTCACGCATCACCTGATCGAAGCCCTCGTGCCGATCGCTGTTGGTGTTGTTGTTTTTATTCTCGTGGCAAAGATATTGAAGGTCGCCGAACTCGAGAATTTGTATTCAGCAATTATGAAAAGAATCGGTATCGGATAGCGGCGGGGGCAAGCCCGCCTTCCTGACTGCGTTTAGTTTAGTTCCTGACTCTACGTAAATACGCGGGATCACAAGCAAGTCGAAGAATCTCAATACAAATCAAGTCAGGAAGGTGGGCTTGCCCCCGCGCCGGAATGCAAAAGCCCGCGAGTAAGCAAGGGCGAAATCAGACATTGGATGATAAAGGAATTCAACAATAAAACCCCGAAGATTCAGATATCAGCATTCATTGCCGAGGACGCCGTCGTTATCGGC
>JBOGOW010000269.1:0-5593 GCA_050748285.1 Pyrinomonadaceae bacterium | reverse complement strand
ACGGCAACCTCTGCGGATGTAATCGACTCGAGCCTTTGCCTGATTCTTGAATCCGGAAACTTTATATAATTGATGCATGCGTTCGTATCGAACAGGTATTTGAGCATATCGTTACTCGATAGGTTCCCTGATGTCATGTGGCGGTTGTGGCTCGCGTTCAGGAAAATCAGGAATTGACCCCGCAGTTTCCTCAAAAAAACCCAAAGGATAACCCATCGCGTCACGTTCTATAACGTCCACTTCAGCTTTTCCGTTTTGGTCGAGCGGGAGGATTATTACCTCGACATCGCGGTTACGCATTTCGTCGGGCACCGCTATCATTGACGGAGCGTTCTTAATTGTTTGGCGATAAAAATCCATTGCAATATCCTTACTTTACTTCTTTTTCGCTGCTACAACAATCGAAACCCCAAATGGAAAATTGAAACGCCTCAGCCACAAACTTTCGGCTGCAAACAGTTTGCCAAACACGCCGTTCAACCCCGAGATCGTTATGTTGTTTTCCGATTCGGGTTTGATGCCGGTCAGTTTCATCAATGTGCGACCAGCGAGTATCGGCGCGAAAAATGTAAAATTTGCATAAGTTGCACGTTCGACCGAAAAGCCCGCCGTTTCGAGCCGTTCGACGATTTGTTTGCGCGTGTAGCGGATGCGGTGATGCGAGATGTCGTCCTGCACGCCCCACAACCACATAAAGGCTGGCACAAAGACAAGCGAATAACCTCCGCTTTTTGTAACGCGACACATTTCTTTGAGCCCGGCAATGTCGTCGTCCAGATGCTCGATAACGTCAAGCGCCGTGGTTATGTCAAACGTCTCGTCGTCAAAAGGCAGTGTCTCGGCCAAACCTTTTTGAACCGTCAATCCTTTGCGCCGGCAAAATTCGAGTGCGTCGTCCGAAACATCGACGCCCTCTGCCGGGCCAAACTGCGCGAGCATTTCAAGATTTGCACCGGTGCCGCAGCCGACGTCAAGAATGCGGAACGGAGCGCTGACACTCCTGTCCGCATTGAGCGAAGCGAAAGCACCATCGAGTTTTTGAACGATCGCGTTTAGAAATGTCTCAAGAATCGCCCGCCTTCCGACGAACCACCAATGCGAGTCCTCGACACGATCCATAATCGCGTAAGTATGCTGCTGCATTTCCTGCGGAAGCGCTGTGCTCATAAAAAGAAGTTTGCCACGAATTTCACGAATTACACTAATAATACAAGCAATAAACTCGTGTCATTCGTGTCATTCGTGGCTAATTTATTCGAGTCGAAGCCCAAGCAGTTTGCTTGCCCGCGGGCCGGGATTATTTACGGGGTCGAGGCCGTAGCTTTCGAGCAGGCGGCGGTGAATTCCTGCGTCATCGACAAAGCAGGGACTGACGGAATCAGCGCGTCCGAGGATCATCAGGCCGAGGCCTTCGTCGAGATATTCAGGCCTATCAATGCACAACATATAGTCGCCGGCAATCTTATGTGCTTCGAGTTCGAGCTCGTAAAGCGTCGGGTCGAAAATGCTGAGCGGATTTATGTCTGCATTCGAAAGGCTCTCAATTGAGCGGGCAAAATCGTACGCGTGCCGGCCTTCGTGAACAAACGTCCCTTCACAGCCACGCTGCCCGCCGGTGTCTATCGTTTCTTCGGCAATGGCGATATATATCTCGCCAAGCGCCTCGCGCAAACCCAAATGTTCGTCCTCGATCCTCTCGTTTGTTTCATCTGCGTCGATCAAGCCGGTAACGCCCGAAGCATTAACCTCGCTAACAGGTTTAACCCGAACGAGCATATTCGATTTGACGATCTCGGTCGCAATTTTCTTCTGCAAATCGGTGCCTTTATCGAGAATGGTATCGAACGCATCCTCGACCGATTTTCGATATTTATTGTCGATGCCTTTATCGAATTTCATAAGAAAATTTCGCCACAGATAAACACAGATTCAAACGGATTTTTCTGAATTGAATCTCCTATCTGTGTTAATCCGGGTTCATCTGCGGTTCAATTCACCTGACCAAACCCGCACCAGCTGTTTTGATTATGCCAGATGATCTCGACATTATTGGCTTTTATTTCCTTCCACCAATCTTCGAATTCCTCTTTGGAAATATAAAACGCGGTCGGGGCGACGAGGTGGTCGAAGACGATGTTGTGCTGTTCGCGCCAGCCGAAGGTGCCGAGGTGATTTAGATAGTCGTTGTAAAACAGACGTTTTGCAACGGGCTTGGCGATGATATTTGCCGGACGGTAAAAGAGTTTCGTTGTCAGAAAAACGCTAAGTGTCGGCAGCTTGGAAAGCTGATAAAGAACCGGTTGGCTGATCTTTGACGTAAAGCCCTCGCGGATGGGATTTACATATTTTATGATCCACTCGTTGTTTTCTGCGCCGTAGATCCATGCAGAAATATGCCCGCCTTTCTTTAGCTTTCCGGCGAGTGAAACGAATGCCTTTTTCGGGTCGGGCGTGTGGTGAAGCACACCTATCGAGAACGCGTAATCGAACGCTTTTTTCAGCGGCAATTTGAAGATATCGCATTGAACGATATGAGCGTTCGGCAAATCTCGAACAAGAGCAAACGCCGACTCAACGCCGTCGCCTAAATCGATGCCTACTACCTCTTTTGCTCCCCATTCTGCGGCCAGCTTCGTATGTCGTCCCTTGCCGCAGCCGCCTTCGAGTACGATCTTGTCTTTGAAAAATTCTTTCTCAACAGGCTGGAGCCAACCGAGAAACTGCTCGTCATATTTTGGATCTTCCTGGGTAAAATTCGTCCATTGCCAGCCAAAATTTTCAGCCGTCGCCACCTTGTCCGCCGCCACATTGCCAAGATCGGCAAAACGCGGCACGCCGCGAACGACCTTATATTCGCGCTCGCATTTTTTGCACGACAGCACACCATCGATGATCTCTTTGCCGTCGTACTTACTCGCATACGCCAACAAAATATCACCGCCGCATTTCGGGCAAGCGAGCAGGTCTAATAGTTTTTCTTTCACAATTCAAGACAGTATCGGATGGTGTCTTCGATATCTTCCAAAATAGAATCGGAAACTCATCCGGCAGGTTTGTTGGGAAATCTTCTTGAGTCGAGAGCACGAATTTGGAAACACATAAAAACCGTTTCCATCGGCAATCCGGATTCTGTAGCCGACACGCGCACATTGGTCGGAAAATCATCGGGAAGATTCTCGCCTTTGGTACCGACCACGACCGTAACGACAAGGGGCAAACGGTTTATCCGATCAGAAGAAATGATTAGAACCGGACGTCGACCGGCCTGCTCACGGCCCTTAGTCAGATCAAGATCAACAAAATAGATTTCGCCCCTCCTGATCATTCAGACAGCCCATCCATTTCCGTCCCGCTGAACTCTCGCTCAATCTCTTTTATCTCCCGTTGAATAAGCGGGTCGTTTGCCATCGCAATCATCCGTTCATCGTCATCGGCACAATCATGCTTCCTTAATGATTTCGATATTCGAGCAATAAGCCGCCGCTGTTCGTTTTCAGGCAGGGCGAAAATACTTTCTTCGATCTTTGAAATTACAGATGTGTTCATAATTCTCTCGATCCTATTTTACCTGATTAAAAGCATTTTTGAACTCGGAAAACTCAATATAAGGAAACGGCTGGCGCCAATTGAATTCGAATTCGTCGGTGTCGCGGTCTTCGTAGAGATGTTCGAATGTTTGGGCAAAGGCCGCAATCACGTCTTTTACATTTCCAGCGTGGGAAAAGACTTGTGTCTTTTCGCCTGCTTCTCTTTCATCGGTTGGATACTGAAATATCTCGATCAGAATGTTTTCGCCTGTTCGAACAAAGTGAAAATCGAATTCTTCCGGGTCGCGATTCCATTTGAGTAGAAATTCGTTTTCCGGCGACTCAACATCCGCAAGTTTCGTCAATATCTGCATTAGTTCCGGCAGCGCTGCCGCATGCGGCGCGTGAGCGGTGGTTGTGTGAAACTCCGAAACACCGTCTTCAAATCCGATCGACATCCAACCGCACTGCGGGCTGTTAAAACTGACCTCAAACATACAAGTAAATAGTGAATAGTCAATCGTGAATAGTCAATCTCCGCCGCTTCTTCCCATGCTAATTTCCCCACCCATAACGCGCCACCCCCGATTTACTATTCACGATTCACCATTTACTATTCACAATGTGAAACAATATCACGACCTGCTCAGACATATTTTAGAAAACGGAACACGGCATGAAGACCGCACGAGCACGGGCACGATCTCGGCTTTTGGCTATCAGACGCGGTTCGATCTGCGTGAGGGATTTCCGATCGTTACGACTAAACGTGTGCCGTTTCGCTGGGTTGCTGAGGAATTGTTTTGGTTTTTAAGCGGCAGCACAAGCGAGCTTGATTTACGTGAGCGCGGTGTCGATATCTGGCAGGAGTGGGCGACCGCAGAGCAGACGGCGAAATTCGGCAGAAAGGAAGGCGATCTCGGACCTGTTTACGGATACTTGTGGCGCTCGTTCGGCGGCGAATATCCGCAGATGAACGGCGTCGATCAGATCGCACGGCTTATAAAAGAAATAGAAACGAATCCGAATTCGCGCCG
The DNA here is from genome assembly GCA_050748285.1 of Pyrinomonadaceae bacterium. Classification (GTDB taxonomy): domain Bacteria; phylum Acidobacteriota; class Blastocatellia; order Pyrinomonadales; family Pyrinomonadaceae; genus OLB17. Next base: position 1,029 of record JBOGOW010000269.1, on the reverse strand, counting down.
GCTGATCGTAACCGGCTGGGATCCGCGCGTCTGCGATGACGTAGCATTGCCGCCTTGCCACACGCTGTTTCAGTTCAAGGTCGAAGGCAGAAACGCAGGTGCAGACGAGCGTGCCATCTTGCACTGCCAACTCTATCAACGAAGCGCCGACGCCTTCCTTGGCGTGCCGTTCAATATCAGCAGCTACGCTTTATTGACGCATTTGATCGCACATGTATGCGACCTCGAACCGGGCGAGTTTATACATACATTCGGCGACCTGCACATCTACTCGAACCACCTCGAACAGGTAAACGAACTGCTCTCCCGCGAGCCGCTGCCGCTGCCGATACTTGAATTTACGAACGCCGATAACCTTAAAGGTCTGAAAGGTTTGTTGAATTTCCAATTTGAAAATCTGAAATTACAGAATTACGAGTCGCACAGAAAGATCGCCGCTCCTGTGGCTGTATAAAATTCTATTTACATACATATAAACTATATGTATAATTCAAAAGGAAAATGATCACTTGGGACGAAGAAAAACGCGAAAAAGTGATAAAAGATCATGGCATCGATTTTGCGAGGATCAAAGATTTATTTGACGATCCATTCCCGTTGGACTATGCGGACCTCGATCACTCATTCGAAGAAGAACGCCGTGTAATCGTCGGCAAGACTGCGGTTTACGGACTTGTTCTGATTGTTTATGTGATTCGCGGAGATGATATTCGATTAATTACGGCCCGACGCGCAGAACGTTGGTTGACGAGAATTTATGAAAAACAAAACCAAAGATATTGACGACGAAATTGATTTTAGCGAGGCGGCATTCAAAAAACGATTTCGACGCATAACCGAAGACGAACTTCCCAAACCGGTCAAAATGCTTCGAGAGGCTGCTCAAAATAAAACAAAAGATCGCGTAACGATTTACTTCGATTCAGACATAGTTAAGCGTTTTAGGGAAATGGCCGAAACTCAAGGTGTTGGCTACCAGACCTTGATGAACGAGGCTCTGCGGAGCGCAGTTGATGGATCGCCACACAA
>JBOGOW010000268.1:0-5607 GCA_050748285.1 Pyrinomonadaceae bacterium | reverse complement strand
CTATCGACCCTTCCCCCTGCGGACTTTCAATGGCAACGCGGCTGTAAATCGGTAACGCCCCAAATAAAGTGAGCAAAACAAGAACAAATGTTGCAACCGGAGAAAGGATCGAGGCGGCGAGAAAAGCGATGCCGGGCTGATAACCAAGCGTGGAAAAATAATCGACGCCGGTTAGACACATCACTTTCCACCATGAATGTTGATGATGGCGTCCGACGTTTTCATGCGGGCCTTCGATCTCTTCGACCTGATTAAAGAGCCATTTCTTGAAACCGCTGTCAGACTTTTTGCGCATAATCGAACAAAAGAAAAAACCGCGTTTCGATATTGAACAGCGGCTGCAAATTTATGTTGGCTTAAATTCGAATATTACAATTACCCGAGACGCGAACTTTCGGCGTGCGTTGCCGATAACAATAAATTTTACGCCAAAAACCACGAAAATCAAGCGTGTGGCGATCTGCCTGAAAGCAAAGAAAATGGGCGACGTCTCCCACTCCGTCGCCCGTTTTGGCCGCAAGTCCTCACCACTCGCGGCCGGATGTTCACCGGGGAGGTGAACACTTTAAATTATCCACAGCACGGGAAAAATAGCAATGATTATCTTTAAATAAACGGGTAAGGGCAGGCGGGACGAAAAGGCTAATTAACGCGAAATAGACCAAAAATATAACGTCTTTGGCCGCGCCCGTCCTCGGCGTAAAGACTGTATTCGCCTGGAGTTAGCGATTTTCCGGCTTCGATTTCGACTCGAACGACCTGATTGTCCGAAGCAAATTCGGACGAGACATTGCCAAGAATGCGAATAGCGATCTGCGGCGATGAAGAGCCGAATTTCAAAGCGGCTTCTGCGATGTTCCGTCCCGCTATCACGGCACGAAACGTTTCGCCGGAAGCGACCCGAACCGGCCCGTTGGAAATCAGGTTATTTCGCCCCATCGCAAAAATATCGAAATCGAGTTCAACCGGCGCATATTGCCGCGAAAGTACCTCAACTATTTTGGAATTCAGCGTCACGGTTTGGAGAAAAATATAGCTGCGATTTTTGTCGGTGCTATCAGCCGACGCGATCAAATCGAACCTGCCTTGCGGGACACAGCCGAATGTGTAAGAACCATTATTACTCGTTCGAGCAGATGTGATCAGAGCACCGGTACGAGTATCATGCGCCGCGATCGTGGCTCCGCGAAGGTTTCGGCCTAAAACCCGACCGCTTAGCTGACTGCAATCATCAGAGCCGGTCCCGCGCGAACCATACAACGACCTGATATTACCGACATCTGCTGCGGTCAGGGCGTCCGATCTTTCATCAGTTAAGTAACCGTTTTTTGAAAGTTCTTCGAACATTACGGAGGTTCTGATCATTGAATGTTCAAGTCCGAGCAGATGGCCGACCTCATGAGTAAATACCTGCTCAAGGTCGAACGTGCCAAATGCGCCGTCAACTGAAAACTGAGTGGCGGGATTTAGAACTATATCCGCCTCGGTTATCTGATTTTGCTTGTTTCTATAAAGCCGCGTAACGGCCGCTGCATCTGATTTTCCGTTCGAAAAAAGAAGGAGATTCTCAGCAACGGGTGCGATCGTGATCAGCGAAACGCCGTCGCCTGAATTGCCCTTGGGGCTGACCGCCGCTGCATCGGACCAGACGACTTCGAACTCGACGTCGGCGACCGCTTCCCATTTTGCAAGAGCGTTAAATAAAGACCTGGTCACGCTATCGGCAGGCACCAATGCAAGATTTTCACGCAGAGATGTAGAGATTGAAATTCGGATCGGCCCTTTAGGCCACCGTTTTCCTTGAGGTGATAAAGGTTCTGAAGCCGCCGAAATGATCAAAGCACCTTGCAGCAAAAATACTGCAAGCAAGGCGATCTTATTTCTAAAGGTTCCGGCCATAAATACAAATTCGGCCCATTGCGGATAATTAGGATTCGTCGATAGCCGCCCGATCCACATTTTCAAGATCGGCAAAAGCCACGACAAGAAGCAAAACGATCAGCGACACGGTCGCGAGCACATAAAGAATAGGAATTTGTTCCAACGCGATCAGCACGCCGCTTACCAATGCAACAATACCGAACCAGAATAGTGCGGTCGTCCGCCTACCGAATGTTTTACCAAGAAATGTCATAATTATTAGAAAATTCGAGCCAACTTATATTGAAACAAAAAATTGCCGATAGCTCAATCTAAATCTGATTCCTCTCAAATTCCGGTGGAGGATTAAAGTTGTAGTTCCGGTGTTCTTCTTCGTGTTCTCTGTGATATTTACTCGGTGGTCTCTGTGTTTAATAGCTTTTTTTAACACAAAGAGCACAAAGCAAGGCTCACAGAGTTCACAAAAAAAATCCTGATTACTGACGCCGCAATTTAGTCCACTACTCAAATTCCGATTCATTTCGTCAATCGATTATCTGCATCGGATATCTGGTTCGCTCGGCAGTTAAATCATCGTTGGATTCTACTATCGGGGGTAGCCGTCGCGGCGGTCTGCCCTTGTACGGCACATCAATAATGTCGAACGGGCGAAGCACATTATCGGGCATTTCACCGGAAGCTATCTTCCGAAGATCGACGGCGATCATTTCTGTACCCGATGGAGAACGCCGGAATATCTTGACCTCATCGACTGCCGCATCTTTCGACGCGCCATCAGCATTTGCGATCGCCCGCGATACGGTGATCTCAGGCCGGTATTCAAATTTGCCCTGTTTGTTCACTGCCCCGACCAAAAAAATCGGCGACGCCTCTGCAACCACAATCAGATCGCCCGAAACGATCAACGGATTCGCACCGGCGTCGCCGGCGAGAATCTTCGAAATTTCGATCTCGTAAGTTTTTGTAACACCCGTCTTTACCGATCCATCCGACGATTGGCCGCCGTAACAGCTAATGTCGGCCGGACGGATGATCGAGATCGTGCCGTTCGAACGCTCGGTGATCCCGCCCGCAACGACGATCAACTCCAAAAGGTTTACCGCCCGTTTTATCTGAAATCGAGTAGGCACCGCAACCGCTCCGTCAAGGATCGTGACTGGTCGCCTAGAAATATCGACGATCCTCACTTCCGTTTTCGGATCGCGCAATGATTTCGAAAGTTCCTGGTCGATCTCAGCGGCAATCTCGACTTCGGTCCTGCACCGAGCGAAAATATGTTTTGCAATGCGGTCGTATCCGTCGATAAAGCCTTCGGGATTTATCCTTCCGCGCCAATCGTATTCGATGCTGCCGATGACATGAATATCGATCAGATCGCCATAATGTATTCGCTTAAGATAGGAAACGTCTGAATTTGTGGCAGCCGGAACGGCTGCTTGTGAGTAAATTCCGCGTGCGAAGGCAAACAGCACGGCCAACAGGCCGGCATAAACGCCGTTTCGAAAAAAACTTGGTTTCAAAAACACGCAAACTACACTCAAAAAACCTACTCCGGGCGTTCGACTGCATCGCCCGATGGTTTGGACGACCTCTTTTTCGAACGGGACAAAGACCGTGAATTGATAGTGCGGGGAACGACAAATCCTACGAACTCAAGATTACAATTGTCGCACAAAAGGTTGTATCGAAAAACGATCTTTTGCCAAATAGAGGTTCGGCGGTAACCTTTTCGAATTCTACTGCTTCGGCAAGCGGGGCATTTAGGAGATAGCATTTCTGTCAAAATCAGTAAATCAATTTTATTTGTGTCCAATCTCAATTCAATTCTCGAATTTTTGAAGTGCTCGTATCTTTTGTTCGATAGATTCAAATAACTGCTTGTAGGCAAAATTGGAATCTGAATTATTTAACAATTCAAGGGCGGCTGTGTAATGTTCGCCAGCCGATTCGTGATCGTTCTCTGCCGCGGCCTTATCGCCGTCATCGATCAACCCCCCGATCTTCGCCTGAACCGCAGATTCCTCGATGAACTTCATCGATTCATTCAGTTTCGAATCTTCCGGATAGAACCTTGCGGCAAATTCGATCACATTTTTTGCCGCCTCGTTGAACGCCAGCTTGTCCTCGATTGATGCCGCACTCGCCGCCTTTGCCGCATTCGCGCTCGCCTCGATCTCGGCCCACTTTAGTAGATGAAATCTCTGCAGATCGGCAGCGAATCTGTAACCGCGTTTCAATGCACCCAGCCTTGGCGACTCCGGATGAACCCGTGGGATCTCGTCAGCGACAATTCGGAGATATTCGACGCACAGATCGAAAACCTCGAGATGTCCGGCAGCGATCCGGCCAAAAACCTTTGCAGCTTCCGATTTGGTTCGGACTGTTTCCAGCGCAGCCGTATTCTGTTCGAGTGTAAATTTGGGGCGAAGGTTGTATTCGCCGGAATTTATCGAAACTCTTCGCACGTTTCGGTCGAGTAAATTCCGCCTCATGATATGTCGCTCGCGAACGCTTCTAAGCAGCACTTCACGAAGTATTACGCCCGCTATCAAAACGCCGCTTGAAACAAGACCAGCCGAAACCCATTCGTATTCTTCCACGCCATCGTGAAACAAAAGTATCACAAGAAAAAAAATTGCCGCCGCGATTCCCGTAACCAGAAAATAAAAACTCAATGCCGGAAGCCAGAACGGCTTGCGTGCGTGCGCCTTTAGATTTGAATGGTTGGCTTTCTGCATTAGCACATCGAAAGACTTTCAGGTTTTAACTTGTAAAAAATAATTGCTGCAATTGATTGGGATCTCCCTGATTTTGATAATATATATCACGAATGGCAAGTCGAAAAGAGAAGAAAAAAAAGAGTTTGATCTTCGATTCGATTCGAAAGCCGGTCGCACCGCATTCGAGATTGATGGGCAACGACCGTCCGGAGGAACAAATTCATCCTTCTCAGCGTAAGTCAAAACACAAGAAAAAGCCCGAGATCGAAGATTCAAATGGCGATATTTAACAAAGACGATTCCTATCCCGACGGCCCAATTTCCGTATCCTGGGCACGACCCGAGATGCAGGTTACTTTTCGTGCCGAGATCATGCCCGGAAAAAGCCGTGAGGAACGCACGTTTCGGATCATGACGGTTATGCCGAACGGCCGTGTTACGCTTCACGGCTTCCCTGATGAGCATCGCCAGGGTTCATTCGAACCGCTGCGATTCCAGCCAAAAAAGAAAAGTTCGAGCTAAAGTTGATATTCGCGCCCGGTTTCAAGTATCTCGAGACGCGGTATGCCAAGCGATTCCAATTGACCAACGACCGCCGATCGATACGCAGGTTTTATGTTTATCACATAGATCGGGCAATTTTGATTTTCGAATTTTCCCAGTTCGAGCAAAAGTTTTCGCGGCGTCAAGTGGTGTGAGATCGTCGAAAGTTCGTCGAATTCGTTTGGAAATGCACATTCGATAAACAAGGCCGTGATCGGCCCGCGGTCATTTACGACCTTCCAAAATTCTTCCGTTTCGGCAGTATCGCCGGTTATCGCAATTGTTGAATCCGCATCCGAGATCAGAAAACCGGTCGCCGGAACCTTGTGATTTACAGACACGGGGACGAACCTCAATCCATTGATCTCAAATTCTATGCGGTCAACGATCTCGACATATTCGATCACTTCGCCAAACCTGTTTTTAAGTTCCGAAAAACGCGGATAGATCGTCCAATTAAATA
>JBOGOW010000267.1:0-5609 GCA_050748285.1 Pyrinomonadaceae bacterium | reverse complement strand
GTATTGCTCATGGAACGCGCGATCGAAACCGCAGGATTTGCGAACGATGTTGAAGACGTAAACCAAAACGCCGATGTGATAAAAGCAGCCACCGCAAAGGGTACAGCTCGTTCATCTTTGCGAAGCGTTCCATAGATAACCAGGATCAGTCCGACAGTCGCGACGAATTCGCCCAAAAGCTGCGAAGCTCCGAAACGAACTTTTTCGGAGGCGTCAAGCGCCGGTAGATCGAACATCAGATTTGCGAGCGCCACGCCGATAATTGCTCCAGTTATCTGGGCTATGAAATAAACCGGCAATTCCTTCCACGCGAAACGACCGAGCATCGCGTCCGTCAAGGTAACTGCCGGATTGAAATGCGCTCCCGAAACGCTGCCGAATGCGAGGATCAGACACACAAGCGCGGCACCGACCGAGATGCTGTTTCCCAACAAAGTGAGGGCGGCGTTCCCGTTCGACAACCGCTCGGCCATTATGCCCGAACCGATGATAGACATCAGCAGAAACGCCGTTCCAAAAAATTCTGCACAGGCGCGACGTCCTAATCTTGCTGCTTTTTGCATTTCGATTTTTAGCAACAGGCCGTAGAAACCGCCTGCTCTTTACCGTCAATATCTACAAATGTCGGCACACAGCACGCACCTTCGGTTTTCTCCGTGCCTTCTGGAAGATTATCTTCGAGAACGGCGAAAACCTCCCATTCGTTGCCGTCCGGGTCGTGAACCCAAGCCTTGTCCTGCAAAGCGTAGCAGCACGTCGTCTGCATTTCTTCACGCGGTATCAGGTCCTGATTTTCCCATTCCGTTTTCATCGCAATCACATCTTCGCTGCCTGCGACCTGTATGCCGAGGTGCGAAAGAGCGCCCGGACCGTCAAATATCGCCTGATTCAGCGTGAAATTCAGCGGCGGGTTTTGCACGTCGAATTTCGCATAACCCGTGCGGACCTTGCTCGGTTCGATGCCGAACATTTTTTTGTAAAAGGTAATGCTCTCCTCGACGCTGCGAACGTTTAATGCCAGATGTGCTTTCAATGTATTGATCTCGTTTGCCATGATCTTATTTCTCCATTATTATTAACATCAGATATGTTTTTACATATCCGACAAATTGATGATAAACCCATCTTTCAGATATGTCAATACGTATGTGATATTTTTTTGAAAATTATTCCAATGGGCAAGAAAAAGGGATTTGATACTGAGTTATTTTTCTCGGCTTTGGCCGATAAAACAAGGCTGCGGCTGTTGAACCTGATCGGCGACGATGAGGTATGTGTGTGCTTTTTTGTGGAGGTTTTAGGGACGAACCAGCCAAAGATCTCAAGGCATCTCGCCTATCTAAAACGCGCCGGTCTGGTAACGATGCGAAAGGACTGGAAATGGTCGCACTACCGAATAAAACCACCCGAAAACGCCTACGCCGCCGAGGTCTTTGCAAAGGTCCGCGAATGGATAAAGAGAGACCCGGAAATGAAAGCCGACCGCCTGAACATGGTCTCAATGTGCTGCGCGCCCATTTCACAGCAGCCGGTCAGCATCGCCGGCGCCCCGAAACCTAATATTTCACTAGCTCAATGAACTACGAAAAGATCCGAGTCATTGCACCACCCGATCAAAATACCCGCCCAAATTTCTACACAATAAACCCTTGATCTGTGTTTGCTTACGAAGGCTTATTCGATTTCGGCTGTTTTATTGACGGTTCGGGAGCAGCTATTCGTCTGATTTCCGCTAGATACATCCGTACTTTCTCTGCGTGAATAAAATCGTTAGCGTTCTCTAGTCTCGTAAGGTATGCCAATGCTTGAACATAGTCCTTTCTGAAGAAATAGACCTCGCCCAAAACAAAGGAGGCGCTTTTCCCATAGGCGGTTGTTGGATAGAGCGACCCGAGTTGGCGCAATGTGTTCTCAGCTTGACGGAATTCCGCACCGCTAAACAGTAAATTTTGAATCGTACTGTTCCTGATCAAATTGAAAGCCAACAAATCGATTCCCGTTGGCTGAGTGACCTCGAAAGAAATTATGTTCGACTCGATAATCTGTGTCCTGTCATCATTTGCCATTTTGGCCTGCAGCTCGTAAGTTCCCGGTTCGGAAAAATATTTTTCCAGGTCCAATGTAAGCCAATCCCTGGCTTCAACGGTTGTACCAGGCGGGATTGGTAGGTGTGCGAAAGCCGTTAGTTTTAGTAGTGGAGTTAATTGCGCGATCTGGACAACTGATTCATTGCTCATTCGCCGAACGTATAAATAGATCGGATTGTTGATGCTTAACGACGAGTAGCCAAAAGCCGGAAGATTCGTCCGGTTTATTTGTTTGAGACTTATAGGGACAGGCTGTAGCAGTAAAAGCCTGTCGGTTGGTAACGACAACTCTAAACTTAGTGTCGAAAACGGTTGAATCTCTGGAAAATTTGTTGGACCCGGAGTATTGGTTTGCGATTGAACAACTGTAATCAACAGAACGCCAATCAATAAAATTCTTACATACATGATAGTTCTCCTTTATGTACCAGGACTTTTTCTTCGCCAACGGATGACGTTGAGATGCCGGTCAATAAAACCGAGCGGGCCACTGGAACTCATAACACCAAAATTTATAGGCTCACTGTCGTCTCCTCGTAATCCGAATTGATGACCGATTTCATGTGGGGTTGCTCGAATTTTGTAATCTCTTGAAAATGGAAAATTTGGATAACCGGACAAAGGTAAATTCAAATCGGCGTCGCGCATTACCTCGATATAAAGAAGTGAACCCTGTGAACCGGTTGGTACTGAGGACTCGTTTGAAACATCATTGACCGAACCGCTCCCGACAGTAACACCTCCTGTGCAGGTTAAATTTGGATCGCAATCCTCCTGAATCGAGTGCTGGTAAGCGATTTGGATGTAAGCAACCCAAAAATCGTCATTCTCGCCAGAATTAGTATATCGTCCAAGATCGATCTGTCCGTCTATTTCGTTGGCATTATTGTTCACGTTTTGAACAAAGAATATATTAGACGTCGAAAATTGGTCGCCCCAAGAGAAATCCGGTTGAATATAAGCCGCCGCAAATATATTGCAATCCTTGTCGCTGCAGTCCGCGTCGTCGTTTTCTTGAAGCAGGTTGTAAGTATCTGAAAGAGCTTCAACGTCCTCGCCGTGATCGCCGTCAATTCCGTTTAGAGAATTATCACTGTTAAAATCGTCGTCGTCGTAAAGTCTGTATAGGATACCAGGACGAACACTAGCAATGCCGAGGGGGTAAAATACGTCCAGGCTTGTTAAGGAATTCTTCTTTATTCGAAGCATTCGTCCGTCTTCGATCCGCATTCGGCCGTTTTCAAAACGACTATAAATCGGCGGCGGATCGTTCGGCCCCGGTATTTGTTCAGGCTCCAATTGACTTAGAACCGGAACATTAACAGGTCTCGTTCTAATAATCTGCTCGCTCGCGACATTAGTGAGTGCTTCGTTTGCAATAATGCCCATTGAGTCGCGTTCTATGTGAAGTGTGCGCCATGCTGTGAGCATCGGCGACCTGTCGATGCCTTCCTGTAAAACCCGACCCGTTACGCTGTTTCGGATTGCGGTTCCTTGTACCTCGAAATACTGAGTTTCATTTATGTCTGTAGTGACGCTGATTGCATAATTATCGCCAGGGTGCGCTCCTGTCAAGCGAAACGGTACAACAACCTCACCAGAGCTATTAGTGAAGGCTCGAATTGCATTTGCAGGTGCGTAAAATTCGCAGCCTGTCGAACCGAAAGGACACAGATCACCAATCTGCGCGAACGACCTGTTATCGCGACCCCCAAAATCAAAGTCAATCGGGGGCCCTTCGGCCGAAGGGTCATCAAGGTCGTGCGCGTATAAATACACTGGAATATTGGCAACATTGACTCCGATCTTTGCCTTTACATTTACAATGTTGTTGACTGGACCGGTTGGAGTGGACCTTTCGGGAAATATACGAAGTCCACCACCGGGATTACTGTTGAGGGTCAGTGCTCCCTGCGTCAAGGGAACAAACGTCGTAGAAATCGGGGCCGGTGGAATATTAAATGTTTTTGGCGAACCGGCCAAAACTGCATTTGGGTCGCCGCCTGAAAGATCGATCCCATGACACGTCAGTTGATGATCCTGTCCATCGCGATATAACGTTGGAATCGAAAACGAAAAACGATGATTGCCGGTATACGGTGGATTTGGAGCACCTGTTCCAGGAAGATCGGCAGTAATTTGGTTGGAAAACTGACCGTCAACGTAACAATCGACAAAATTGCTCGATGCAGGGCTGTCCGGATCGGCAGACCAGCCGACAGCCTCAAAGTCCTGCACCGAAACACTTTCGAGGGTTCCGACGGGTGACTTTGTAGTAATCGGCGTGAATTGAAAATTATCGAGGTAAATATGACCGTAGCCTTGAGGATAAGAACCGTTCGGCCTGCGGAGAATGATTCGTTTGATTCTTTGATAATAATTATTTCCCTCGAAATAAATCCAATTCGACGTAAAAGTAAACGGTATTGTATTTACAAGTTGTAAATTCTCATCGTATAGCTCAATTATTCCAGTGTTATATGATCTATCAGTTCCCCAGAGAAAAAAACGTCTTTAGCAGGCAGGGCAAAATCGACAATCATGGTACTAACAGAATATATGTACTCGTCAAAGGGATACATATTCCCAACAATTAGCGAATCTGGGTATGAAAACGAACGACTGGTCGTTAGCCAAGTGGCCGCTCCGGGGGAGTAAAAAGAAACTCCGGCATACCGATTTGGCGAAATCTGCTCGCTATTGTCGGTGTATATTGGAAGATCATCGAAATTAATTATGTTGAGTTCGGGAGAAAATATATTTGTGCCCGGCAAAACGAATAGATTTTGATCAAGCGGAGGTTTGCGCTCGTCGAATTTCTTTTGGTCGGAAGGATTCCTTTTGCTTTCTGGCAGAATTCTAGGCGGCGTTTGAGACCAAACGGTTACTTCAAAAAACTGAAGTACGAGCAGAAACGTCGATAAAAATACGAAATATTTTCGATTCAGACTTAGAATGGCTTTCATAATCTTGTCCAAAAATCATAATATCGCCAAAATCAGAACTAACTTTGTCAGAAGAGGGTGGTAACTAACGGTAAGTCTCTTTGTTCTGTCTGTCAAGCATTTTTTTTGCCAAGATATCGAGGTTGCCAGTGATTTCTTCCAAAGTTGAATTATGCTCAATTGATCAACTTTATGTTTTTCATTCGAAGTAATATTCAATTCTGCATCAAAAAAGTCCCGCTGCTTTTGAGACAAACGGGACTCATCGGTGATTAAATTATAAGTGCTATTTTGGCGAAACGCGGCTTGCGCCGGAGGTGTTTTTTACAACGTCTGTTGCGCCGCCGGCGTATGTGATCTTGCTTGCGCCTGAGGCGTCAACACGAAGCGATTCGGTTGCGAACAGATCGATCTTGCTTGCGCCGCTTGAGTTGACCGTTGCGGCCCTCGCTTTTAGATTTTCAGCATTGATCTTGCTCGCGCCGCTAACTTCGATGGCAAGTTTATCGGTTTCGCCGGCAAGCTCGATCTTCGAAGCGCCGTTTGTATCAACATTAAGGCTCGTGTTTTTCAGATC
>JBOGOW010000266.1:0-5626 GCA_050748285.1 Pyrinomonadaceae bacterium | reverse complement strand
AGAATGACGCATCTTGCTTCGTGACGGTTTCAAAAGAACCTCCACACGACCGAGCTGCCATTCTCCTTTTCTATATCCAAATCTATACGAATTGGATGCTTTTTTGAACATACAAACCACACGAAAAAGGTCGACCGAAGCTCTACAGGTCAATCGCATCAACGTGAAGCAGCGTGTTACGATTAAATGCTATGCAAATTGCTCTGAACGGCGCGACGACGATGTCCGCCGATCTTGAAACAGATATCCTTGCCGCTGCTGCTGCCGGCTACGATCTTGTCGAATTGCGTTCGAACAAGCTCTACGACTATTTGGAAACGCATCCGGTCGATAACTTGAACGCTCTGCTTGCTGAAACCGGCGTCGGGGTTTTGTCGATCAATACGTTGGAACATATTACGTGGCGTTCGGATGAAGACTATGCCGCGATAAAGGACGAATGCGAGAAACTGTCGGCGATCTCGGCGGCGATCGGCTGTCCGTATGTGCTTTCGGTGCCCGGTGCGTTACGGCAAGGGCCGAAGACCGAAAAGGAGACAATCGATGAAAGCGTTCGCGTTTTGAACGAACTCGCGGAAATCGCAGAACCGCACGGCGTCAAGATAGGTTTTGAATTCCTGGGTGAGGCCGGTAATTCGGTTCAAACACTCGATCTTGGCAGCCGCATCGTCAACGCGGTTGACCGCGAAAGCGTCGGGAATGTGATCGATACATATCATTTCTACGCGGGCGGTTCGACTTACGAAGCAATCGACAAACTCGATCCAAAAAAACTTTTTATCTTTCATATCAACGACGCTGAAGACCTTCCGAAAAGCGAGCTGAACGATTCGAAACGGCTTTATCCCGGACTCGGCATTTTGCCGATCAAGAAGATAAAGGAGCATCTTGACAACATTGGCTACGACGGCCCGGTAAGCGTCGAAATCTTTCGGCCGGAATATTGGGAACAAGATCCATTCGAGGTTGCACGCATTGCGAAAACAGCTACCGAAGAAGTTCTCGGACTGGGGCAATCCGCTGCTGGCGGCAGCTGATATAAGAATCGCCACAAAAAGCACAAAATGCGCATAATTCTTTTTTTGCGGCTTTTGTGCCTTCTGTGGTAAATGGATTTTTATGAATAAAGTCAGAATCGGAATTGTCGGCACAGGTTACATTGGCAATGTTCACGGGCGGATCTATAGCTGCGATGAACGCACCGAAATTGCTGCGCTTTACGACATTATTCCTGAGCGAGCCGAAGCGACTGCGAGAGCGGTCGGCGGCAAAGTATGCATGTCCCGCGACGAATTGATGGAAAACTGCGACGCTGTGCTCGTTTGTGCACCGAACAAAACGCACAAGGAAATTGCCCTACACGCGATCACCGAAGGCAAACACGTTTTTTGCGAAAAGCCGTTTGCGATCGGTCTTGACGATGCTGCCGAACTTAACGATGCGGCAATAGCCAGCAGAGGTGTTTTTCAGGTTGGGCACAACCGTCGATTCGCTCCGGTTTACGTTAAGCTCAAAGAGCTTCTGCAAGACGACAACGCTCATTCTGCACATATCAAAATGAATCGCGGCGAGCTCGTAAATCCGGAATGGACAGGCGATGTAAACGTAACGGGCGGATTTCTTTACGAAACCACGATCCATCTTTTCGATATGATGCGATTTCAATTTGGCGAGATCGAGGAACTTGCGGCGTACGGCTCGCAGCATGAATATCCCGAGCTTGATGAATTCTCGATCATCTTTAAGTTCAAAAGCGGCTTTCACTGCACGTTTGCATCTTCGTCGGACGCAAGCTGGCATTTTCCGTTTGAACGCATCGAAGTTTTTTGCCAACACCGGACGATCATGACCGAGGAGTTGGAAAAGCTGCACGATTCGCGCGGGATGGATGCAAATTTCGAGACACATTCTTTTCACATGACAGAAAAAGACGAACGCTGGGGTTATGTGCAGGAAGATCGAGCGTTTATCGATGTGATACTAAACGGCAAAGAGCCGCCTGTAACCGCAGACGACGGCTTCAAATCCGTCGAGCTGGTCGAGAGTGTTTACAAGGCTATTCGCACATCTGCGAGCGTTCGATTTGACTGAACCCGGATTTCGCAATAGCAAGTATTTTGGCGTCTGCCTATCAAATAGTTAGTTAAAAAAGAGCTAAGAGCTGTCAGCTAAGAGCTTTCAGCAAGTGTTCCGCTGAAAAAACCCAAGCTCCAAGGTTTGCCATTAAGTACATTGTTCCAATGTGTAATCTGGGAGGTTCATTTGAATTTTCCGGACGATTTCCCCTAATATCAACTAGATGATCAATTGCTCAAATTGCAGCAAAGCAAATTCACCCGAGAATCAATTTTGCAGGTTTTGCGGTATGCGGTTGACTCAAATGCAGCAACAGCAGCCGTACCAGCAGCCGCGGCCGTATGCGTGGAAAAGCGACGAATACAAAACGTCGAACGAAGCGCGAGGTGCTGCGAATACATCGGATCATGTGCTTACCCCCTCCAGACCGATCGTTCAAAATCAATATTACGCCCAGGCACAAATGACGTATCGCGGTCCGCAGGATATGTCCGGCCAGTATCGCTGTCCGCATTGCGGCACAAACTTCCTTCCGGTGATGGATAGACGCATTTCTTCCGCCGGATGGATCACTTTTTCTCTGCTGCTAGTTTTTACTCTTGTATTTTTTTGGATCGGGCTGCTGATGAAAGAAGATGTGCCTATCTGTCCGATATGCAAACGGCGAATCGGTTAGCTACCGATAAAAATAGCCTTTGGGATGTTCGATCTTCACTTCCGGATTCGAACTTTTTACCTCAACCTTGTAATATCCTTTCTTTATATGTTCTGAAAGATAGGTCAGCAAAAATTGCCGTCCCAACAGCACGTTTAACTGCCGGAGAAACGGTTCAAAGTTTATCGGCGTGATCGTTCCCGTTGCGAACATCCGTCCGCCCGTTTCATCGGCCATTACAGCGAGCGATGCTTGACCATTCAGCACGCCGAGCGACGGCGACGGCGCATTATCCGAGGTCGAAGCGTAAATTGAATAAACCGCAACATTTTTTCGCTGAGCTTTTCTGATCGCCGCTTGAAGCTCGTTGCTCAGACCCGGCGATGAAAACGCTTCTCCGCTGGAAAGATCGAGGCCGTTCGAGATCATTAGTATCGCGCGGCGTCCTGCGGGAAGGGCGTCAAAACGATTAAGGGCCTCGGAAACACCGTCGTACGGGCTGCGTGGTGCAGATGAACTATTCGAAAAGATCACCCTGAATGAACCGGCCGCTTTTTCCAGATCATCGGTAAATTTTTGGCGAACATCAAGCGATCCGGCCCGCATATACGCAACCATAACGCGCGATCCTTTTGGCAAGCCGCTCACGAACTTTGAAATATCGCGCAGATTTAAATTTACGGTCGGCGAAAGGTCATCCTGAACCAGAATTGCCAGCGAGAGCGGGACGTCGGTTCGGCTGCGTATTGAAAGCAATTGCTGCGGCTCGTTGTTTTCAAGCACCGATAACGTCTCGACCTGAAGCAGCTCTTCCGTCTTGCCTTGCTCCAGCTCCGCTTTTGTGTAGATCGATATCGGAATCGAAACAGTACGAACACGCTGCTTTTCCCCGTCTTTCTGGGCTGATACGCAAAAAAACGCGGCAAGAACTAAACCGGTAGCCGCAAAAAGCGATCTGTGCGAAGGTATGTTCATCTTTCCCTTTCTAGCTAATTAACTGCCGGACCCGATTATACTTTATTTCGAATAGATTGATTATGATGCCTATAGTTTGAATTAAGTTCGCGCAGTTTGTAAAGTTAGTCGAAAGCAATGTCGGAATCGATTTCACGTTATGACGTCTCTGCCCGCGACCTTGCGAAGGGCCGAAATCTGAAGATCGCGGCGTGGACTTCGCCGTTTATCCTCACCTTGGTCCCTTTCGCCATTACTCTGATTCTTCTTTTTTTCTTTGCAGCCTCGCCACCTGCCGCGGCCACGATCTTATTTCTGGGGCTCATCATTACCGTTGTCGGATTTATAAAAGGCCTAATACTTTCCGGTGCTTTTTCCTATAAATATTCGCGTTGGAAAGATGCAACCCGCGAACGGATGGCAGCGGACGGGATAAAAGCTGACGAGATAGAATGGTTCACCCGCGAGCTGCGACCGGCGGAAAAACGTGCGTTAAAAGATATTTCGTCGCGCGATATACTTCTTGCCGATGCGTACCGAGAGACGGTTGCATCGAGACTAACGGCTACAAGGATCATCAATTCTTCACGAAAAGAACTTTCACAAGCTCATCGCCGTCAAACGAAACTTCGCTCGCTCAATTCGGAGAATTCGAAACAGTTTCAAACGCAGATCGCGAATGACGTTCAAAAACTAACATCGATCAATACCGACGCCAAGCAAATGCTGATCGAGTCGGAATCGCGGCTTCAAATGATCGAGGCGGCCGCAATTCGCGGAGGCGGATTGGCTGATTCGGAACTTGCGTTGAAAAAACTTACCTACCGCGCCAATGAACTGCCGCTTGCTCTTGAAGAAGCTAAGATGCGGGAAGAGATCTTACAGGAAATCGAGACAGATGACGATCTCGAAATAAAGCCGGGCTAATAGCCTCTTTGCTCGTAGTCTTGCCAATCATACACGCCGTCTCCGTTCAAATCGGCATGACCGCCTGTCTGGCTTTGCATATGCGTGATCTCGTCCTGCGGAGCTCCGAGCAACTGCAAAACACCCAACTGATACCGGTTTGCCTCGCGTTCAGCCACCACGCCCGCTTGATAATTGTTGGTCCTGTATTGCCAAAAATGGATCGCCTCGTGAATGATCACACTTGCAAGCCATGTGTTCGAGGCGTCGAAAGTGGCCCTTGCAATATCGATCGCATTGTCGCCAAAATTCGCGCCGCTGCGAGCCGCTGCCCGTATCTTAAGATTGTACGAATTCAACCAGGTGCTGTAAGCCCCTGCCTTGGTTCTGAGCAAATCCAAACAGGTTTGGATCTTCGGTCTGAACTCGGCAGCAGGTATGTGTTCGGGGCTGCCTTCAATAGTCGGCATAACTTCTCTCCTATAAAAGCCTTACCAATGGGACGGCGCAGCATATGTGTTTTGCACAACAAAATAAACCCGGATTAAGCATTAGGATTTAGGAAGAGTTTTTTTGCCGCAGATTAACGCGGATCGACGCAGATTTGCTTTTGTTTTATCCGCGTAATCTGTGTAATTCCGCGTCTAAATTTTTTAATGCGTAATCTAGGATAAACGAAAGACAACCGCCGCGGCCGTTCCAAACGCTTGAATTGAACCTTTAAGTTAAGGTGGGCGGCCTTCTGTCCCGATTCAACATCGGGACATCGAAGCCTCATCCTATGGCAGATCTTCAAAATTTCAAAGACTGCACCGAAATCGGCATTAGCCACCCGCAATTCAAGTGTTGGCTCAATTATGTGTGCGTTCGGTGACAAACCAAGCAGTAAACATCTTTCGCCAAGGACAATATATCACACGCGCAAGTCATTGAACGAACAAAAAGGTGAAGAAGATTTATCCACTAAATGACACGAAACAACACGAATATCATGGAATTCTTATTTCATTTGGTGAAATTTCGTGTCGTTTGGGG
>JBOGOW010000265.1:0-5641 GCA_050748285.1 Pyrinomonadaceae bacterium | reverse complement strand
ATCTAACGGTGATCGCTCTTATGGGCATCGCCCTTGTTTTAAGCGGTTCACGCGGCGGTTTCGTGGCCTTTATCGCCGAAATAATTTTGTTTTTCTTTCTAACGCGTCGCACGGCATCGAGGAAAGGACTTGCTTTACGCGTTGCGTTGATCGTGCTTTTGATCGGAACGATAGTCGGCGGCTCGATCTTTGTCGGCGGCGACAGTTCGCTGACTCGATTTGTCGAGACGGCAGCTTCGGAAGATTTCACGACCGACCGCTCGCATATCTGGGCTGTTACTACGAAGGTCATCATCGAAAATATGCCGTTAGGTGCCGGATTCGGTTCGCTCGGCGTTGCATATACACGGTTCGACGATCTCAGCGGCCTTCTGCGGGTCGAACAGGCTCACAATGATTATTTGCAGGTGCTTGCGGACGCGGGAATTCCGGGTCTGCTGCTTGGAATACTGTTTCTTTTTTTGCTATTTCGTTACGGCGTCGCTTCGATGAAGATCGAAAATACTTTCCGTCGCGGGATCGCACTTGGTGCGTTTGCCGGCTGTTTCGCTGTGCTCATCCACAGCATTTTCGATTTCGTGCTTCATATTACGGCGGTCTCGCTGCTCTTCGTAACTTTGCTTGCAATGCTCTCTGCGAGCCAAAAGAAATACAACGACGATGTTGAAAACGACCACAGTCACCGCCACCGCAAACGCCGTTCTAGCACCAACCTACTTGACGAGTCACATCAAAAACACGCCGTCTTGAAAACCTAAAAACGTTTTCTTGCCGACAATAGACCGTCGCGACACGCGGCTTCGGCTAAAAACGCACTTTAAGTTCGAGAATCAGATTAGAATGAGAGCTATACCTCGGCTTCGGATCGCTCAATCGATTTTGAACGCGGTCGGAACATGCTGAATAAATACCAAATAATGCCATGAGCAACATATGCACCCGACAGAATCAATAACATATATCGCGAATAGAGGAACATCAACATTCCGATCGCCGCTATCACGAGAACGATATAAAGATTTCGACGGCCAACGCCGACTGTTTTCATGCTCGAATATTTGACCGTGCTGACCATCAGAAAACTAAGGATGGTGATCAAAAGCATCACAAGATATGTGTAGTACCTGGCAGTTTCCGCACCGTAAGCGATCAGTGGCGATGGGGCGAAATGTACTATCGAGGCAAGCAAACCCGCCGCCGGTGGTATGGGCAGTCCGACAAAATGTTTTTTGTCGAGTTTCGGCGTTCCTTCGATCAAAACACGCGGACGTGTCGCCTGAATATTGAATCGCGCGAGCCGAAACGCACCGCACATCAAAAACATAAACAGCAGAAAAACGCCAAGCCCGTATTCCGTGCTCGCTTCCGAAAACGAGGTTGCGATCGCCCAGCTATACATCAACGCGATCGGGGCGATGCCGAAAGTGAGAACGTCGGCCAGTGAATCGAATTGCACTCCGATTTCCGTCGCTGTTTTTGTCATGCGGGCGACGCGGCCATCGAGCGTGTCGAAAAGAATTGCAAGCCCGATCGCGATAGCTGCGTGATCGAAATACCATGCTGCGGACGCCGGTTCCGTGAAAGTGAGGTGATATGCACGGATCGAATAAAGAACCGCGATGAAACCCATCGCAATATTCGCCGCCGTAAAAGCGGTCGGGATCACATAAAGCCCTTTCTTCAGGCCTTTGTGGACGGTTTTCTTTTCTTCAGATTCCATACCAAAACGTGAAAAGGGTTAAAAGTGAAAAAGTGAAAGGGTTGGCATTGTAAATCTCGAATCGGAAATTCGTAAAAAATCGTTTGAGCCAATACTGTCAATTTTGGCTTACAACTTTTCCACCTTTAACCTTTTTCACTTTTCTCCTTTTTCACTTTCGTATCTCGCTATTACTGTTTCACCGCCTTTAACCCGGTCGCCGACCTTTACTAAAACCTCGACGCTGTTCGGCATCAGCAAATCGGTTCGAGAACTGAATTTGATCAACCCGAATCGCTGGCCGCGAACAAGCTCATCTCCTTCTTTATTCCAACAAACGATTCGGCGTGCCAGTATGCCTGCGATCTGTGTGCAGACAACCTCGATCGCATCGTTCTTTATAGTAAGTGAATTTCGTTCATTTTCGTAACTGGCATTATTGCTCGTTGCCGGCAGTTTCTTTCCAAACTTGTAATTTATCTCGGCGATCGTGCCGCCGATTGGCGAGCGGTTTATGTGAACGTCAAGAGGTGAAAGGAAAACACTTACGAATTTGCCTTTTTCGGTTTCCTCGATCCGCGTAACGCGCCCGTCTGCTGCTGATAATATCAAACCTGGGTCTTCGGGAACGTTTCTATACGGATCGCGAAAAAAATACGCCATAAATCCGGCGATGAGTGCAAAGGCGGCCGCAATTATCCAAAGCTGAAATGCACCGAATAAAAGAGCGATAACGCTCGGAACAATTACGAAAGGAAAGCCTTCTTTGACCATAAAATGCAGCGAGTTTTTTACATCGATCTCGCCGGATAACGGAATGTCCAATTCTACTTGAAACCGATGCGTTTGGAAAACAAGAAAAAAAGCCCGACGTTAACAAACATCGGGCGAAAGGAGGAAAAACAAACTTCTTATTTTATTACCGAACCGGATTATCCCTAGCGTAGCTAAAAGCGCACCACGCCGAGATCAGATGTACAACCCAGCCGAAAAGTCCGGCGGTGCCTATCCACGAAATACTGGTAAGCAATAGCCAAATGATGCCGACGACGATCCGGCCATTGTATATTTGTCCAACACCGGGAATCAACAAACTCAAAATCCCTGCCAGATATGGTTCACGCATTCTAAAGCCACCTCCAATTCATTTATTAATACGACAGGCCGCCGCGTTTGTTCCCGGATTTTTTTAACCCGAATTACGCAGGTAGAAAACATTTTGGCGTCCGCCCATCAAATCTTTAGTTAAAAAAGAGCTAAGAGCTGCCAGCTTAGAGCTTTCAGCCGTTTTTTCCGTCGAAAAGCCTCGGTTCCAAGGTTTACCCGATAGTAGAATGTTCTAACGCGTAATCTGAGTTAATGTTCGAAAAGTTGGTGGACGACGGTGTGGATCGCAAAGAAAAAAGCCACGCCCGCAAAAACCGAAAGGGAAACAAGCGGCGTTTTACCTCCGTGATGGTTTACTTCGGGAATGAGATCGCTTGCGGCTACATACAATGTAACTCCGGAAGCGATCGGCAATGCATAAGCGACCGAAAACCCTGAATAGTTACCTGCCAAGTAAAAGAGAATTACTCCGACGAGCGTTGTTGCACCAATTAGTGAAGTTGCGATCACTACTTCGCGCATGCCCTTTCCGGCTGCGATCATCATCGAACCGATAGTAAATCCTTCCGGAAATTTGTGCAGAAAAACTGCGATGAACACCAAAAATCCAACTCGGAGATCTATTTGCGACGCCGCTGCGATCGAGATCCCATCAAAAAAAGTATGGATCATCAAGCCGCCGATTCCCGTGTATGCGGAACGCGTCGATATTACATGATCGGAATGAATTTCTTCACCAAGATGAAAATGCGGAGCTATCGTGTGTTCAAAAAACTGTGTGAGCAAATAGCCGCCCAAAAGCAAAAGCATCGGAGCGTAAAGTCCATTTTCAGCACCGTTTGCCTGCCAAATCTCAACCGTTTTCGGAACCAATTCGACAAATACTACGGCCAGCATAAACCCGGCACCAAGCGCGAGCAGGAACTTCAGGCTTTTGCGGTAGCTTGAATGCAGTTTCGACGGAAACAGGATCAAACCGCCCAAGACATTTGCAAGAGCCGCCAAAACGCCGAAACCCAATAGCTGTAAGAGATTCGAGTCCATAAGTCGATCTAATCACAACTCTAACTCAATCGCGCGTAAAACAGGAAACGTGCAAAAATCGGATAGTGGGTCAGTTTGAACTCCCTCTGCTTTTTCAAGATAAAGATCGTCATTGTGGTCTTTGTGAAACTCTTTGTGTTCTCTGTGTTTAGCTTCTTTCAAACACAAAGAACACCGAGCTATGACAGAGAGAGCACAAAGTCTTTGGAAATTGACCCACTACCAAAAATCGAATAATAATGAGTACCCGCGCCTTTCTTGTACTTTAAACAGTTGAATAACAAAAAATATACAATTTCTGTTGACAAGTATTTTACAAGAAGCGTATGATGCCTATTAGCAAGTATCCGGAGTGATACCTTGAGTCTTTGGTGCCAACTAATTTGAAGTGTGTGTTTAACTGTTTAAGCGCATATCGGCAAAATATTGATTCGGGAAATTCTGTTTGGACGGCGAATTTTGAGATCCGCGAACTTGTTGCAAACCCTGTATTAATAGATGAAAAGATTGCTTTTGGCGTCAATATGCCAAAGGGCAAACGTGTCTCGACGCTCCGTGGATCTTTGAATTCATTTACCAAAAATGTCGGATCACGCTCATATACCGGTCTTACTTGACGAAACGCTTGAATTCCTTTCAAAAATTAAAGATGGAACCGTCGTTGACGCGACTTTGGGATTTGGCGGACATTCTTTCGAAATTCTTGCACGATTTCCGAATATCAAGTTGGTCGCATTCGACCAGGATGAGGTCGCGATCAAACTCGCGGTTGAAAGACTGACGCCATTCGAAAATCGGGTCGAATTGATACATGCAAACTTCAGCGATATCGAGAGGGAATTGACATCGCGGTCGATCACGGACGTGCGGGCGATCATCGCCGATCTCGGGGTTTCGTCGATGCAGTTCGACAGCGAGACGCGCGGATTCAGCTTTCGGTTCGATGCACCGCTAGATATGCGAATGGATGTGTCACTCGAGACTGAAACGGCTGCCGATATTCTCGCCAATCGCAGTGAGTTCAAGATAGCGGACATTATTTATCGGTTTGGCGAAGAGCGGTTTTCACGGCGGATCGCCAGGCGAATAGTTGAGGAACGCAATGCAGGAAGACCGATCGAGACGACGAAACAGCTTGCCGATCTGGTTTCACGTTCTGTGCGGCGGGGTAAACGGGACGCGATCCATCCGGCGACCAAGACGTTTCAGGCGCTGCGGATCGCCGTAAACCGCGAACTTGAAAATTTGGAATCGTTCATGACCGGAGCGATGAACGTCCTGGCGACCGACGGGATATTGGCAATAATTACGTTTCATTCGCTTGAGGATCGAATCGTCAAGAATGCCTTCCAGCGATTTGCCGGTAAATGTATCTGTCCGCCAAAGGCACCGCAATGCGTTTGCGGAGCGAAGAAAATCGCTGAGATTTTGACAAAAAAACCGATCGTGCCGACGGCGGAAGAAATCGATCGGAACTGGCGTTCACGAAGCGCAAAGCTTAGAGCAGTTAGAAAAATAGAAAATTAAGGCTGGAGAAAGAGGGATGAAAAAACACAATACATATAGAACCAGACGACGATCCGAGACGATAAATCCGCAGCAATTACCTTGGCGTTTTTTCATTCTCACCATTATTTGCGCGTGCATTCTGGCGGCCGGTTTCTTTTTTGCCGCCCGCCAACATTTTACGACGATGGAATTCGGGCTAAAAAATTCCAAACTTCGAAAACAGATCGAAGATCTCGAATCCGAACGCCGCCGCCTGATCCTGGCGAAGGAGATTTCGTTATC
>JBOGOW010000264.1:0-5652 GCA_050748285.1 Pyrinomonadaceae bacterium | reverse complement strand
GCCCATCACCTTCTGCGCCTTTTCCGAATCGTTCCAAAACTCCGGTTCGGATATCAGCTTTTCAAAATTTTCAAGCTCTTTCTCTTTCGCCGGCGCGTCAAAGAAACCTCCCAAGTTGGGTAACTTTTTCTTTTATCTCTTCGTGTTTTGTTTGTAGTTCTGTAAGTTCCATCTCAATTGCACAAGCCCGCACGTTAGTAAGGGCGATACTAAAAAACTCGATTCCGCATTCGTTTGCCAGCAGTCTTTGTAAAATCGCATCCTGATACCGCCCTTACTCACGTGCGGGCTTACGCACCGAATGCACGCTCGTTTACACTCGCGTTTCTGCCTGGCGTTGAATGCTGAAGCCCGCACGAAGTAAGGGCGATATTAAAAACTCAATTTCCGCAGTCGATTTGCCGGCGGTCTATGTAAAACCGCGTCCCGATATCGCCCTTGCTTACGGCGCGGGCTTCTGCATCCCATTTTGCAGAAGCCCGACCGTTAGGGAGGGCGATATCAGGCGCCGCATTATCAGGCTCTAGCTCTCCATCATCCACTTACTTTGTTTGCACTGAGTTGCTCATATCGCCCTTGCTTACGCGCGGGCTTTTGCATTCCGTCGGGCAAATCCAAGTAATAGCAATCCAACCGTTATTATCGTACACAGCCATGCAAACCAGTCGCCGTGTTTTACATAGAAGGTCTGCGAGCCGTCGCTTTTTGCGACCGACCAGACGCGTGTGGCTTCGGTGTATGGCTCGGCGGCATCAAGCACTTCACCGCGTTCGTTTATGTATGCCGTGATGCCGACGTTTGTGACTCGCAAGACCGGACGATTTGTTTCGACCGCGCGAAAAATGGCGTTTGCCAAATGCTGCCGCAAAACCGGCGTCGGGCCGAGATAGCCGTCGTTTGTCATTTCAATTATCACATCCGCGCCGTTACGGACATACTCACGCGAAAGCTGGCCGAAATGCGATTCGAAACAAATCATCACACCCGCTTTGGCGTCGCCGAGCGGCAGAAGATCGTACTCTTTTCCGTAGGAAAAATTCCCGACAAAGCCCGGCAAAATGCCTTCTAACGGAAACGGAACGGCCTCACCAAACGGCAGCAGGTAAATCTTATCATACTGCACGACCTCTTTTCCCTCGGGCGATACCAGCACCGCAGAGTTGAAAAACTTACCATTCGAGGCATCCGGCTCCGCCGAATTGAACAACACCGAGACGTTATTCTTCGCCGCAAAACCGTTGATAAACTCCTTCGTCTCTGCGTCGTCCTCATACATAAAGTTCATCGGAGATTCGGGAAAAATCACTAATTGCGGAGTGCGGAGTGCGGAGTGCGGATTCTCCTTGATCGAAGCCAATGCCGATTCGGCTAGTCGAATGTGATTGCGGCGGTATTCATTCCAGTTCTGCTGCGTCAGGCCGCCCATCGGAACGTTGGGTTGGACGGCGACGATTTGACTTGCACGAAGCGGTTCATTTTCGGGTTCGTTTATTTTAGGACTCAAGAAAAATCTGGAAAGCGAAATCAATGCAAGAAGCGATGCAGTGTAAGAAATCCATTTAGCCAACTTAGATTTGCGATCACTGTTGACGAGTAAAAACGCAACGATCGCACTACCGATCGTCACCAAAAATCCTAACAAATAGACACCGCCAATCGCGACGGTCTGCAACATGGTTGGTTTGAATGCTTGGGAGTATCCAACGGTATTCCAATTATTGCCAGTTATCCAGTACCGTAGAAACTCCGTGAAAACCCAAACGAACGGTGCAGCAAGGAATGCGATGCTTCCAAATCGGCGGAGCAAGATCGAAAATAACGCGGCGAAAATTCCAGGGAAAATGCCGGCAATAGCGGTTACGCAAAAGAGAAGAAAATATGCGAGGATCGGCGGGAATGCGGCGTAGTGGATTGGTGCATAAGTCAGCCACCAACAGGTGCCGAAAAAGAAAACGGTGCCGAAGATCCAGCCGAGAACGAAGGAGCGGGGACACTCTTGTCCCCAACGAGCGCGTAGTCGTTCGAGTGTTTTTCGCACTTCGTGCTCATGCGGACAAGAGTGTCCGCGCTCCCTTTCGATCGCCCACAGCAGCGGCACGAGAGCGAACCACGCCAGAAACCAGAGATCAAAATCGGGAAACGCGAGGATCAGCAGCACCGACGCCAAAACAGCGAGCAATGCGTTTTTCCAAGTAGGCAATAATCTCTTCAGCTTTTCCAACTTCACGCTGATAGATTAGCAAAATAGGCGGAGCGGGGACACTCTTGTCCCCATGAGCCCGAAGGGCGAACATGAATTTGATCATTCGCCATCATTTCGAACGCTTCGCGTTCGTGGCGACAAGAGTGTCGCCGCTCCGACTCGGTAAGAATACCTGCGTTCCAGTCAGGCTGAACGGACGAAAATCAAAATGAACGACCAAACGGTCAGGTTGCACAAATTTTGTCACGCGCGGAATGCCGCATTTTGTCATCCGCGACAAATTTTCCCGACCGAATCTGTCAGTTTGAATTATCGCAAGATCAAACGACCGAAACACAGACGCAGATTGAACGAAAAATGCATAAACACGCAAAGCCCTTATATTCCTTGATTTAAAAGAGGTAAGCCCGGTCGGTTTCGACCAGGCTTAATAGGAAGGACAACTGAAGGAACGCTCGGAAGGTGACCAAGCACAGTGGCAAACCGCGCTCGGAGAAGTGTTGGCGGCGGGGTCTTGATAACTTTCATCAAGCGAGCCACACTCCTCAAGGCAGTTTGCGTGCCAAACAACGAGTCCCAGGTTCCAAGTCCCAGGTTTCAAGTCTTGTATTATCGGGAACTCTTTCTTTTGCTTAGAATTAGAGGTAATAAACAGATGTTACGGGTCAATAGACTTGAGACATGAGACTTGGGACGTGGGACTACCGAGCTTACACTATTTGGAACAGCGTTCGGCCTGGCGTTGGAAACCGATGGCTTCGGGGTTCTCTTTATCGATCTCAAGAGCAGATATCGCGTAGGTGCGGGCCTGCTGGCAATCGCCGCGCTCGAGGTAAATTTTACCAAGCGAAACGTGTGCGTCGATAAGGGAATTATTCCAAAAAAGTGCAGTCTTGAATGCATTCGTCGCCTGTTCGCGGTCGGCTCGGCGAAGGTGAATTTTGCCGAGGATCAGATAGCTTTCGGCGCTCATCGGCTCGCTTGCAAGGATGCGGCGGATGGTCGCCATCGCTTCGTCATCGTCGCCGTTTTTGAAGGCCGCTCGTGCCTTTGCAAGATTATTCTCGGTTTCGTTCGTTGAAACGCGAACCGGTTCGGCGGTGCGTTTACTCAGGACGACGCTGACAAAATCTTTCCGTTTCGGCTGTTCGACTCGCAGATTCAATTCGCCGAGCGATTTCGATTTCGCCCATTCCTGTTCGAGCTTTGCGTAACGGTTGCCGTTTGTAAGCATCTGTTTTGCCTTATTGTCATTGTCGGCCGCCGCGGAATCTTTCAATTCGCTTTGAGCTTTCGCAAGTACAAAAAATGCATCGCCGTCGGTCGGCATCGAATCAATCACCTGTTTTAGGTTGCTGGCCGCCTCGACATAATTCGCGTTTAGAAAAAGAGCGACGGCGTAATTAAAACGCACGGTGCGATCGTCCGGATCGGAATCGAGTGCTTTCTTTAAAAGGTCCTGACCTTCTTTTAGCAAAGCCGCGGCACGTGCAGGATTTTTCTTTTCCGCCCGCGAAGCCTGCACCGCGATCGCGCCCAACATATTATAGACACTCGTCAGCGTAAGGTCATCGGCAAGCGGACGCAGAACGCCGAGAGCCTGTTCGTAATTGCCCTGCTGCCAGCGAATTATGCCGATATAAAACGACGCCTCGGCAAAACTTTCGTCGCTGCATTGCGCAATGCGATTGTCGGCGCGCGCCTTTTCGCGGCACTGCGTGTGTGCATTTACGACGCGCTCGAATGCATCGACCGATTCGTTCAACTTCTGTTGTCCAAGATAAAGATGACCGAGTTCGAGCGCGGCGTCGGAGAAAGTGCTGTCCGGCTGCGCCTCGATATAGAGTCGCATCGCGTTCTTGAAATAGATCTCGCGTGTGTCCGTCGCGGTTGTCAGCAGACCTTTGATATATGCTTCGAACGCGCGCGATGGGACTTTGTTCGCCGCCTCGATCATTTGATTTTGCGAAAACGGCAATGCCTTGTCGCGTTGATAAAGTATCTGATAAGCGACCTGTCCCTGCATCGTCTGCAAGTTATTCAACGCGTCGTTGATCGTGATGTCGCGTGTAATTCGTCGGCCGTCGGGAAGGTCTTCGGTCAGAAAGCGGCCCTCATTTACGCGTATTATCTTGGTCGTAACATTCAGCGTCGCGGCGATGTCGCCTTGTTCGGGGATGATCGTGTAATAGCCGGTGATGAGCAGCGTCGCGTCGCCGGCACGCGCGAGTTTTAGCGAGGTGGCAAGACTCGGCAAACTCGTAAGCGGAATTCGCAGCTTTTGCTGAAGCACTTTTCGCTCGGTATTCGAGATGACATTCAGCGTCGGCACCTTAAGAAGCTCGGAGATCGACAACGCGAAACTTTCACCGACCCAGTTGAATTCTGGTTTGTTCGACGTGTTCTCGAACGGCAGCACCATTACCGTGTCCGTTACTTTTGTCTGCGCGGACGGGGCAAAAATTGCAGCGAAAATAAATAATATTGAAAAAACCGATCTTCTTATCATCTGAAAACTATCTCAAAGCGGATGCACAAGCCCGCGCGTAAGCAAGGGCGATACATTCAACTTTATAAAACCCGAACTTCTCCATTTACGGGCAGAGACTCGAGTGTGAACGAGCGTGCCGAACGTCGAATGCCGGTCATGCTGTCCCAGACAACCGCATCCCGATATCGCCCTTACTTCGTGCGGGCTTCTGCAAATAACTCTCAAAACAAAAAATTCGCTTGGGCTGCAAGCGAATCGGCAAAAAATATGATGCAAAAACTGCAATAAACGTTGGTATCCGGTACGGGATTTGAACCCGTGTTGCCGCCGTGAAAGGGCGGTGTCCTAACCCCTAGACGAACCGGACACTAAGGCAAAACGCCAATTCGCACTCCGAAAAACGCGAACGGTAAGAATAACGTAAGGCATTTTTTGTGTCAAACGGATTCTAAGAATCAGCAGAGACGGTAGATGCACAATTAATAAAAATTTGAAAAAAGGTATCCATTTGGATACTATATCTAAATGGGAACTGAACCCAAAACTCTGCTTGATTACGAGACTGAAAACGGCGAATGCCAGATTCGAGATTGGCTCGATTCGTTAGATCGAAACGTTAGGGCACGCGTCGAATCTCGGTTGAAGCGAATAATGCTTGGAAATTTCGGCGACGTCAAATCTGTTGGCTCCGGCGTCAGCGAGTTGAGATTGCCGTTTGGGAAAGGGTATCGGGTCTATTTGGCAAAGTTCAAAGACGAGATCGTCTTGCTTCTATGCGGCGGCGATAAAAGTTCGCAGAGCAAAGATACCGAAAAGGCCAAGTTGTATTGGCGGGATTTTAAAAGGAGATGGCATGATGAATTGAGACGGTGGCGGATTATACTCTGATGTTGAAAGTACGTCGGAGTAGAGAGGCTTGAAGCTGAATATTTTCATGTGGCTTTTGACCACGTAAAGG
>JBOGOW010000263.1:0-5656 GCA_050748285.1 Pyrinomonadaceae bacterium | reverse complement strand
GGCACGATGTTCGGCGTTCTGGCATTCGTCTTTTCGACACGGAAAATCGCACCGGTAAGCAGCAGTTTATTGCCAAAAAGATCCCACTTTGTGCCGAGCTCGAACGTCCGCGTTTTTTCCGGATCGAGCCGCTCGTCCGCGGGCGAATATGAAAGGCCTTCCAGCGAAGGATTCGCCGACGTTCCGTAGCTGGTATAAATGCTGCCGTGTTCGACCGGCTTAAAGATCAGAGCCGCCCGCCCGCTAAAAATTCGGTCGATTCGATCTGTCGGAATCGAGGTTGGAACGCCGCTTACGGTCGCAACCCGATTGCCCTCGACATCGAAATAATCCCAGCGGAGGCCGCCGACAAATTCCCACTTTTCGCCAAATCGTAACGTGTCAAAAATATATCCGGCAAATGATTTTGCATTCAGATCGCCGTCAAATAGATCAAACGTGATCAAACCTGTATAGACATCATTCGGATTTGGGTTTAAGAGCGTGGTCGTCGCATTAGGTCCGCGTCGAAAGACTCGGTTGTTCTTTTCAATCGACAGGCTCGTTCCGAAAACAAAAGAATGCTCGACGCCGCCTGTTTTGAGCTTTTTGGAAAAGTCGGTCTGGTTATCGTAAATATCGTCTTTTGTAATAAACGAACGAAGCTCCCGATTTATTACTGTCGAGCTATTGCTTGCAAACCGCGGCGGCGTCGCCAGCGAATCACGCGTTGATTTACCAAAGCGAAACTGATTTCGGACGGTAAAATTGTCGTCGAAGTTGTGTTCGACGCGAGCTGTAACCAGATCGGATCTCAGCTTTTCGCGGTCGCGATCGACAAATCCATAAAACGTAGAACGCGGCACCGGGGCCGGGCGATTGCGAAATTCGACAAGAGCATTGTTCGTCGCCGGTACCCAAGGAATGCCGTAATCCGAAACATTCTCTTGTTGGATATAGAAATAGCTAAAAGAATATTGCGTTCGCGAACCGAGCCCTAAAATTATCGATGGAGCAACTCCCCATCGGCGATTTTGCACAACATCTCGACCCGGAAAATCGGAATCGTGCCCAAGCAGATTTAGCCGAAATGCGGCCGAATCGCTCAGCGGCAGATTTATGTCGGCTGTTACGCGCTTAGTCGCATCCGTGCCGCCGGTCAGCGTTCCGGAAAACGAGCGCCGCAGATTCGGCAGCTTGCTGACCAGATTGATCGTGCCGCCGGTCGAGCCGCGTCCGGTAAATATCGAACTCGGGCCTTTTACGACCTCAACCTGTTCGAGGTTGAACTGATCGCGCGATTGCGGCCCGAGATCGCGAACTCCATCGACATAAATATCGTTCCGCGCACTGAATCCGCGAATCGTCAGATTGTCGCCCGCCGGTGCGCCGCCTTCGCCGGCAGTGACTGTGATGCCCGGAACATTGTTCAAAACCTCGCGCAAGGTCGTCGCTCCCTGCTGCTCGATGACCTCTTTCGAAATGACGCTGATCGTCTGCGGGATGTTACGAAGCGGCCCGTCATATTTTGGCGACGCTATAATTTTTGCCTCCGAACCGGAAATTTCGACGCTCGCCGATTCGGCCTCAACACTCAACAGCACGCTCCGCACTCCTTTAAAGGAATAGCTTATACCGGTGCCGTTCAGTATCTGACGCAAAGCCTGCTCGACCGTAAAACTGCCGACAACGCCCGGCGAAGTGACCGTCAAAATATTATCGTTTTCGACAGTTATCTTGACACCGGTCTTTTTTTCAAATGCCGCCGCCACATCTCGCAGCGAACCAGCCGGTATATTGAAATCGATCGTCGCAAAATCGTTGCGCGGACCACGGAGGGCAACATATCCTCCATCGCGATTCTCCGCGTATGCCACGTTCATCGCCCGGTTATTGCCAACCGTAAATGCGATTATCGAACCCATTGCTCCGACCGCGACTATCCAGTACCGCGGCCCGCGACGGCCCTTGCGGCCCTTTCGATTTTTTTTGTTTGCTTTTGTAAGTGTGATATTTTCCATATTTCCTTGCTCCGATTTCTGACAATCTTTGTGCGTTAAAATTTAGCAACTCGCTGCAGAACTAATGATTAAATCGAATCCGGCGTATCAGTTTCAATTTCAATATTACTATTGAAAATGGATTTCATTTTCAGTTAGATTATTAGAACTTGATCTGATTGTCAAACGGGTGAAGATATTTTTTAAACCGAATTACAGATTAAAAAATGGTATTTGCTTTTTTATGGTTAGCTTTTCCCAGTAACGAAAAGCGAATAGTGGAAATCATTTATTCACTTTTTGTTCTTCGTCATTCGCTACTTCGAATCTGATTTCCCTAATGGATATTATGGGTTAAACCCAGTTTACGCATTAGAATATTGTACTTGCGGGCAAACCTTTGAATCTGGGTTTTTTCGGCGGAAAGCCGGCTGAAAGCTCTAAGCTGGCAGCTCTTAGCTCTCTTTTAATTAGCGATTTGATAGGCGGAAGCCAAAATGTTTTCTACCAGCCTAATCCGGGTTAAACAAACTTATAATCGATCAAAAAGAACAAGAAAAACGCCGCAGATATTTTCCATCCGCGGCGTTACTTTATTGTGACACATATGGATCAATTGCCTGAGAAATTTGGCGCGCGCTTTCCAAAAAACGCATCCACGCCTTCCTTGAAATCGGGGCCGCGTCCGGATTCGATTTGGCAGGCAGCCTCCATTTCGAGCTGTTCGTTGAAGTCGTTGGAAAATGTCGCATTCATCATTCGTTTTATCCTCCCAAGCGATGCGGTCGGACCGGAGGCGAGACGCGAGGCCAGTTTCCCGGCTTCTTCCAAGAGCAGAGCTGCCGGCACGACGTGATTTATCATCCCTATTTGCACGGCCCGTTCGGCGGTGATCGAATCGCCGGTCATAAACATTTCCGTAGCAAGTTTTTCTCCAATGGCACGCGGAAGAAAAAATGTTCCGCCGCAATCGGGCGTCAAACCGATCCGCACAAATGCCTCGCGAAAGGCAGCGTCGTTTGCGGCAATAACTATGTCGCAGGCAAGAGCAAAATTTACACCCGCACCGGCACACACGCCATTTACCGCCGCAATAAACGGCACCGGCGTTTTTCGAATTTGGCGGATCACATTGTGCAGTGCTTTCAACGGCGCGTCGAGAAACGCCTCGATCTTGCCTTCATGTTGGCCGATTGCCTGCATTTCGCGAAGGTCGCCGCCCGCGCAAAATGCCTTGCCGTTACCGGTGAGTATCAAGGCGCGCGCCCTTTCCTCGACAGCCTTTTCAATCGCAGCTCTCAGGTCCTTTGTTAGCTGAAGCGACAGCGCATTAAGCGCGTCCGGGCGGTTCATCGTTATAGTCGCGACCGTGCCGCTAAGTTCGTAATTGACGGTTTCGAAACTCATATTTGATTAAGTGGATAGCCGCAAAAATAACAAAAAAATTGTGAGCCTTTCGCGGCGATTAATTTTTATGCATGTCGAGCCCGCGAGAGGTTCGCTTGATGACAGTCTTTGCACAAAACCGAACGGCCTACCTTTGGCTGAAACGGAACCCTATCGTGCCTGCCGCAATGATCACAAACAATCTCGAATTTCTTCGGCGCGGTTTCTTCCGCAGCCGCCTTTTTCGAACGGCATTTTGTACACCGCTGCGGCGACATCAAATTCCGCTGATAAAAAATATCCTGTTCCTTTTCGGTGAAAAGAAATGTTTCCTTGCATTGAATGCAAATGGTTTCGACGTCGGGCATCGCTGGCACCTCCCTGAAAACTTCGATTATCGGATTCAAAGAATATACCACATTTGTGCATTTCAAATGAACATTCACGCGGCGAAAAGCGTCGAGACATGCGTTCGAACCGTTTCGCCGAGGGTTGAAAGATTGTAGCCGCCCTCAAGGCAGGAGACTATGCGGCCACCGCAAACCTCGTCTGCCCACTGCATAACCGTTCGCGTCATCGCGGCGTAATCTGCGTCTTCAAGCTGCAGCTGCCCAAGCGGATCGGTCAAGTGCGCATCGAAACCTGCGGAAATAAAAATAATATCGGGTTTTACTTTCGAAGCCATCTCTTCGATCACGGCATCAAACGCCGAACACTGATCTTTTGCATTTGTAAATGCACGAACGGGAACATTTAGCGTCGTGCCGAGACCTTTCCCTTGTCCCGTTTCGCCGCGCGAACCGGTTCCTGGATACCACGGATACTGATGCATCGAAAAAAAGAAAATACTTGGATCGGAATAAAAAATACCCTGCGTACCGTTGCCGTGATGAACATCCCAATCGATGATCGCAACGCGCTCGACCTCCTTATATTTATTCTGCGCGTAACGCGCGGCGACGGCGACATTGTTAAAAATGCAAAAGCCCATCGTGCTTTCTGCCGTCGCATGATGACCCGGCGGACGCACCGCGACAAAAGCGTTTTTCGCATCACCCGACATCACCGCATCGACCGCGCGACACGCTCCGCCGACTGCGAACAGCGATGCATCGAATGATTCCATCGAGATCGTCGTGTCCATATCGAGCCGGTCAAGGCCATCGGCAAAAGCGCTTTCGACGCGCCTAAAAAGCTCTTTCGTGTGTGCCGCCTGAACGATTCCCTGCTTTGCCTTTTCCGGCGTGATCTCGATCAAGTCTTCCCAAAGTTCTCTGTCATTTTGGAGAGCATCAATAACGACGCGATACCGCTCCGGCATTTCCGGGTGACCGGGACCGGTGTCGTGCTTTTCGTAGATCGGATGATGAACAAGCGCAGTTGCCATAAGAATATTTTATCGCAGAGACGTCAGTAGCCCGCATGTAAGTAAGGGCTCATGATGGCCGAGATGAGCCCTTACTTACGTGCGGGCTACTGACAAGATTAAATAAAAGCCGTCTCGTGAAGTAGTTCGCCTTTTGCAAATCGCTCAATCGACAACGACGAAACATCCAGAAAACTTGCATACCCGTCAAGAATGATCTCAGCTAACGCACGACCGGTCGCTGGTGAATGCATCACGCCGTGGCCCGAAAAACCATTTGCGAAATACAAACCATCTACCCCGCAGCGGCCGAGTATCGCGTGATGATCTGGCGTATTCTCATACAAACCGGCGCGACATTTTTCACGCACAACTTTCGATTCATACAAAAAAGGCGCTCGATGTTTCGCCCTTTCATAGACCTTTTCGATAAACGAATCGTCGAACTGCGTATTTGTCGAAACCGGTTCATCCGGATCGGGATACGCGAACAACAAGTCAGAACCGGGAGCGGTAGCGAATGGGTTCTTCGACCGCTTCACAGCCGTTGCAGGCGAGCCTCCTGCCTTCCAGTCGCGCGCCGGTCGAAAGTGAAAACCAGTTCCAATATCGATCACCATCGGTAAATCCGGCGGCAATGCCTTGGACGAACGCGCCCATACGATCTGCCGCCTTTGCGGTTCGACCGGCAGATCGATGCCGGCGGTCGTCGCAAGCTGCTTCGCCCACGCTCCGGTACAAAGGACGACGTTCTCGCACTCTATGCGGCCGCGATTTGTTTCAACAGCATTTACTCGCCCGCCATTGGTTTCTATCGCCGAAACCACTGTGTCGAATTCGATTCGCGCACCGTTCCGCAACGCTCCATCCGTAAAGCCGCTCATTACGGCAAGCGGATCTATAAAGCCATCACGCCTGCCAAAAC
>JBOGOW010000262.1:0-5669 GCA_050748285.1 Pyrinomonadaceae bacterium | reverse complement strand
GGGGGAATCTTGGCGGATTTGTTATTCACCAAAAAAACTTAACGCAAAGTCGCAAAGACGCAAAGTCGCAAAATTAAATTTATAAAAATAGTCAGGTTCGACCCGTAGATACTCGGCGGTCGATTCTTCTAAACTTTCGGCTTTGCGTCTTAGCGACTTTGCGTTGAAAAAAAAGTCAGTCGCCGGATACCGCGGTTGCAATGGTTTCGCGGAGTTTTTTGGCTGAGGTTGTAACGGGTTCGAGTTCGGCGTCCTCGACGTTGCCGCGGACTTTTTTGCCAAAGACGGCGTTCCATGGCGGGATGACGACCGTTACATTGCCGCTTGCTTTTGCCTGGCACGCGAGGCGGATGAACGGCTTGCCTTCCGAAGGTTGGTTGTAGCCAAAGACCTTCATTTGCCGGCGTTCGCGGGCTGACGGTTCCGAAAGCTTTTCCTGCCCTCCGAGCACTCCGACCCAACAAGTGCCGCACGATGCGGAAGTGCATTCGATCGGCACAGGGCCTTGCCAACAGCGATAGTCGATCGATTGCCAATCACGCGAGCTGTCTTTCTGCGATGCGGACGCGATCTCCTCATCATTGATGATCTTGAATTTTCCTTCCGAGCCAACGGCTTTGAAATTTACGGAAAATTCTTTATTTATCGTTTTCAAAAAGCCGAACAAACCCTGCGAATCGTCTTTCGCGCGTTCGGAAACAATTTGATCTGGAGATTTCGCCATAATACCCGCCGGTTTTTCGATCTCACCTTTGGAGGCTTTTAGCTCACCGAGTCCGACCTGTGCAAGAGTCATCAATCCGACTGCCGAGATGGCGGTCGTCAGCTTTTCGGTCGTCTTTGCAGCAATAGAGGAAGCGTAAGCGATAGCTTTGATTTCGTTTGTCAGCACGGCGATTCCATCGACAGACTCGGCGCGTTTGATGACGGCTGCTTTGACCTGCGGCCAAAAGCGATGTCCATAAAGAAAGCGGTGCGATGTGTCGATCTTGTCCAGGACACCAAAATCACCGTCCATCGCGAGGCCCTTCATCGCGTCTTCGACGTCCTCGGCGGATTCGAGATAGTTGACCAGATCGAACGGATAAAACCGGAACCAAATCTGAACCGCGTTGCGGTCAACCTCGTGAATATCATTAAGAAGTGATTCGACCGCCGACAGCCATTCGGCTTCTGTTTTTTTTTCGATCGCTTCGATAAATGCGTTGCTCATAGTGCTCAAACCTCTAATCAAGGCAAACGAGTATTAAATCAAATTCGAATCGTTCGAGGCAAATTCGGTTTAAAGTAAAACGAACCGTGAATAGCGAATAGTAGCCGCACACTATAAACTTTTCGCTATTCGTTTTTCGTTATTCGGGATCGGAAATTCGGATGTGTGAGTTATAATCCAGACATCGATTTATGGAACCGCTAGCAAGCCGAATCAGGCCTGAGAAGCTGGATGATTTCGTCGGACAGGAACACCTTGTCGGCGAGGGCAAACCACTGCGCCTTGCGGTGGAACAAGGCCATATTTTTTCGTTCGTGCTTTGGGGACCGCCGGGAACCGGAAAAACGACGCTCGCGCGCATTTATGCGAATGCGATCAATGCCGAATTTTATGAGCTGTCGGCTGTTTCGGCTGGGAAGGATGATATTCGGAAGATCGTCGGCTCGGCTACGAGTCCCTCAACATCTGATGCACCGTTGTTTGAATCGATGCAGAAACCACCCGCTACCGCAGGTGGTACTGACAAACCGCGTGTACTTTTTCTGGACGAAATACATCGCTTCAACAAAGCTCAGCAGGATTTTCTTCTTCCGTATGTTGAAACCGGCGAGTTGGTTTTGATCGGGGCAACGACAGAGAATCCGAGTTTCGAGGTAATTCCTGCATTGCTCTCGCGTCTGCGCGTTTTTGTTCTTGAGGAATTCAATGATGAACAGATGGCCGCGATCATCGACCGCACGGGTTATAAGCTCGATGCAAAGGCGAAGGCGTGGCTCGTCGGGATGGCGAACGGCGACGCTCGGCAGGCGATCACGATGATCGAAAACACCGAGCATCTATATGAAAAGGTAACGCTCAAGACGCTTAAAGAAACGCTGCAGTCGAAATTTCTTCGTTACGATAAGAAAGGCGAAGAGCATTACAATGTAATCAGCGCGTTTATCAAATCGATGCGTGCGAGCAAACCGGACGCGGCGATGTACTACTTGGCGCGAATGATCGAATCCGGCGAGGATCCGAAATTTATCGCACGCCGGATGGTGATATTTGCCTCCGAAGACATCGGCCTCGCGCAGCCTACGGCGCTGGTCGTGGCGAACGCCGTCTTTCGCGCCGTCGAAACGATCGGCTTGCCCGAATGTACATTAAATCTCGCGCACGGCGTCGCGTATCTTGCGAATGCGCCGAAAGATCGCTCTGCGACCGAAGCCGTCGGTAAAGCGATGGAAGATGCGGAAAAGCACGGCAATTTGCCGGTGCCGATGCAGATCAGAAACGCACCGACGAAGCTGATGAAAGAACTCGGCTACGGAAAGAAAACCGAGGATCAATCAGAAGATCTAATGCCGGAAAAACTTGCGGGCAAGAAGTATTTCGAATAATTCTCATCGCATCGCAAACCGCGCGCCATCGATAAGCAAGCGGTCTTCGACCGCGATTGGATTTTTTGCAAAAGCCCGCGAGTGAGCAAGGGCGATATGCGGATGCCGCGTTAATTCAAACGTTGTGCACAAAAGATGCCGTGAACCCCAACTTCCGGGTATCGCCCTTGCTCACGCGCGGGCTTTAGCATTTGATCACGATAAACAATCGATGTTTTTTGGAGTAAACAATGAGAAAACACTTAATCATTATCGCCATTTCCTTTCTCTTCTGTCACAACGCCTCGGCACAAGACGCCAAGGATATTGTCTCAACTCGAGAAATGGAACGCATCAACTGGATGGAATTCAAGGATGTTGTGCCGTCGCGGGTCACGACCGTTATACTTCCGACCGGAACGCTTGAACCTCACGGCGTGATAAATAACGGCGCCGATAATACTGCCCCGTTCGCTATGGCGAAGACCATCGCGCGGCGGACAAATGCGTTGATCGCTCCGACGCTGCCGTACGGAATAACCGGCTCACTCGAGGCGTATCCCGGTGCGTTTCAAATTAATGAGGCGGCATATCGCCCGTTTGTAAAACAGATACTTGAAGGCCTCGCAAAGAACGGTTTTCGAAACATTATTATTATGAACGGCCACGGCGGAGGGCAAACGGCCGTGCTGCAATCGGTCGCGGCGGAAGTTGCGACCGAACGAAAGGTGCGAACGCTTGTGATCAACTGGTGGTCTTTTGCATCCGATGAAACGAAAGAGGTTTTTGGCGAAGACGGCGGTCATGCCGGCTGGAACGAAACCGCGTTTATCCAGGCAATCGACCCGACGCTTGTGCATCCTGAAAAATACAACCCCGACATGGCGACTGCCTATCCTACGCCGGGAACATGGGTGGCGGTTCCGTTCCCTTCTTCAATAGGCCTTTACCAAAAAGGACAAGGTTATCCAAAATTCGATCAGGTGAAAGCTGACCTTTATTACAAAAAAGTCACCGACAAGGTTGCCGCCTTGATCAACGATACGATCCGCAAATGGGATCTTGCGGGTCTATAAAACTTTTTTTTTTCTGATTTGATTTTGAAACTTTCATGCGGATATTATCGTCATAGACATTGACCGGAAAGCGATTTCGGTCATTAGCCAACGATTATGCGTGATGCAGCCCAACCAAAAACTACTCGTGAGGCAATACTCGATGCGACCGATCGGCTTCTTGCAAGATACGGCTACAAGAAAATGACGATCGATGATCTGGCAAAAGAAGTCGGCATCGGCAAAGGCAGTGTTTATCTGCATTTCAAGAGCAAGGAAGAGATCGCGCTTTCGCACATCGACCGGATAATCGGAAGACTTAATAATAATCTGCACGAAATCGCAAACTCTCGCGCGCCGGTTGATACGCGGCTCAGGAAGATGATCGTCGAACGCGTGCTCTATCGCTTTGACAGCGTTCAGCATTATTCGCAAAGCTTGAACGAACTGCTCGCACAATTAAGGCCTCGGCTGCTGGATCGCAGAAAGAAATATTTTGAATCGGAATCAAAGATCTTTGCCGGCGTCCTTGAAGAAGGACGAAAGGCGCGCGTCTTCACTTTCAAAGATAAAAATGCGGTCGCCTGGGCACTCCTCGACGCAACAAACGCGCTGCTGCCATACAGCTTGAGCGCGTACGAACTCGGCGAGCGTGCTGAAATTGAAAAGAAAACAGCTAACGTTGCAGACCTTATTCTAAACGGACTCTTAAAGGGGAAAAGTGAAAAGGTGAAAAAATGAAAAAGTGGGCTTGGCTTATCCACACTTTCGCGCCGTCGCCGATTTTTCCAGTTGTGTCACATTTCAAATTCCCTTTTTCATTTTCATCGCTTCCAATAATTTTTGATTTTCAGATCGAGCATTGGAAAGGCGCAGTATTCGACGTTGCGGCCTGATTCGCGGAGCTTCAAAACCATCGCGATCGCTGCGTCGGCGTTTCGGGTATGAACGATGATAGTTGCGGCGCGCTGGAGGTCGGGATTCTCGTTAAGCCATTCGGCGACGGCCATTCCGGTATTCGCAAAATCGTCGTGGTCGTTTGATGCGTAATGATGCGGCAGCAGATCGTGATCCAGGAAGATCGCATCGTAAGCATTTTCGACGAGGAGCGCTTTTGCTTCACCGACTGTTTCAGCGATCGCTATCGAATCGCCGAAAAATCTTTTCTGAAACCATCGATGCCGGCGTTTGTCGTCATCAAGCAAAAAGACCGAGATCGCCGTCCTTTCAGCTGCTACTTCCGCTAAACCAAAGCGAACCAATAAGTTACGAACTGATCCCATAAAATACGCGCCGACCGAATCCGATCTAAATATAGCATACGGAAACGGTCGTCAGTCATTCGCTGTTGTCGAATTCCGGTGTTATACTTTGAATTCGTTTCCGACAAGCACAGACCTAAAATGCCCAAGACATCCGCAGCTAAAACGAATTTAAGCATGGTTTCGAATTCGGTGCCGGTCAAAACCGTTCGAACTTCGGCATCCGCCTCCGATGACGAAGTTTGTGCAAAATGTTTGGGTTCCGGAATGGAACTTGTCAAAGATAAGGGCGCACGTCAATGCGATTGTCAAAAACGTGTAGGAAAAACAAACCCTTTCGACAGGGTTCGCGTGCCGCGTCGATATCTCGGCTGCCATTTCAATAGCTATACGCCGAACAACCCGTCGCAGTCTCAAGCGGTACGTTTCGCGATAAGTTTCACAAAGGAGTTCCCTGCTGTTGATCAGGGAATCCTTTTAACAGGACCGGTCGGCGTGGGCAAAACGCATCTCGCCGTTTCGATCCTGAAAGGGTTGACGGAACGCGGCGGCTTTTCGTGTTTGTTTTACGAATTCGGTTCGCTGCTGAAAGAAATTCAGGATTCGTACAATGCGAACACTCAGTCGTCGGAACTAGGCGTCTTATCACCGGTCCTGACCGCGGACGTTCTTGTTCTTGACGAACTCGGTGCCTCGAAACCGACCGATTGGGTGCGCGACACAATGGCGCATATCATCAATACCCGCTACAACGACCGACGACATACCATCTTTACGA
>JBOGOW010000261.1:0-5688 GCA_050748285.1 Pyrinomonadaceae bacterium | reverse complement strand
GGCCTCGGTCAATACTCCAAGTGTGCCAGTCAGATCAAGTCCGAGAGATAAGGCAACTCTTCTGCCTTTCTTTTCGTCGATAATGATCCTGCATCCGGGGTTTTCGATCGCCAAAGCGATGGAACTTGCCTCACCCGCGTCAAGTGTCCTGAGGAGTGCGTCGAGTTGGTCGCGGTCAGAGGGATTATGAATCGATATAAAGGCAGGAAGAGGAAGCCGATACTCGAGCGACACCGCTTCGGTGATCCAAATCTCGCCGTAAAGTTTTCTAAGCGTATCGAGCTGATCAAGATTGGTAAGCAATATCAGGCAGCTTGCGTCTGCGATAACTACCTTCATTTTCGGACGCGGGCTAGATCTTCTTTCAGCTCTTCGGCCGTGTACCCGAAGATCGATACTCCATATTTACCAAGCTGTTCAAGGAACGAGCGCTTCGATATTCCGACGAGGTCGGCTGCCTGTCCGCCTGATAAGGTTCCGTCTTCATACAGTTTGGCCGCAAGAGTCATCTTTATGTCAAAGTCACTCATTTGTACGCTGTCCGGCAGCTTCAATTCAAGTGTAGCAGTCATATATCGATTTTCCGCCGTCCCTGGCTTTCTGTCAACAATTTCGCTGCGTCGGGCGCGATTATCAGCACCAGATCAGCTCAGACTTTTAAATCATCAATAAAATATTGGTCGTAGAGCACGGTGTTACGGAAGATACCAATATTCTCTACCTTTAGGTTGTTCAGGGTCATAGCGGACAAGCCGTTGAAATACGCGGATACGATTTCGATCGATCTTATTTGTTGATGTGATAGCCATGATAACTTTGGTTTCACGCGATCGAATTTCGGCCCGGTTTTTGCCGTAGATGACCAAATTGCCACGGGCAACAGGGTTTGCTTCGAGGAATCGAACAAAGATCCGTGGATAGTTAACGTCCGGACACTCAGAATCGTTGAAAAATGTCTGCTCTATTAAGAGGAATGGCTTTTCGTCAGGGGAGACAGAAAGGGAATTATTAACGTTTTCAATCTTAGGTTTCCCCTGCGGAGAAGAGATTTTCCAGAATTGAGTACGGAATACACCGCCTGCCACTTCTTCGCGATCAAATAGAACTCGCGAGACATCAAAGTTGCGAACATCGATCTGGGCCTTTACCAGTTCTTCACGCCAAACAAGGGCAGCGAGCCTATCGTAGGGGCCTGTATTTACTACATAACCAAGCGAACCAGGATCACTCGCGAGAGTTTCCATAAATTGATCAGCGATATATCTAAACTCGCTACAGGGAAAGGTTTCAAAGTCACCGAGCAACACTGGTGGAGTTTCCTTCTGTGCCATTGTTTTCGGGGCGAGCATTCCGAAAATGGCAACTGCGAAGAGCAGTCCGGCGATGAACCGAAACTGCCGCACCAGATCGGCACGGTCTTTTAGGTCATCAATGAAATATTGGTCGTAGAGCACCTGATACTCCTAGGGCTTTTCAGGCCGAGCGTTCTTCCAGTCCGCATTGTGTTGTTCAAAATGGAACGTTTGTAGATTTCCGCAGTGATCACATTTCATAATGAGAAAACTTTGATAGGATCCATTTTCAATATTGCCAATTGGCAGTCGATTTGTACTTGCATGGAAGGAAAATCCATAGGAGTTACGATAATCGAGCTCGTACTCCATAGTCCTACCAGTTTGAGGATTGTGCGGTAGAGAAGTAAGACGAGGAATAATCTGCTTTTCAGAATATTTTCCAACGCCACAAAAAATACAGTCGCTCGGAACGTCCGCATCAAGATATCGCCCATTTTTTTCAGCAGATCCTATTATTTTCTGGACTTCTTTCCATAACTCTGTGCCATTCAGGAAACGCATGGCAGGATCCTCAACAATCGTTTTTGAAAAGATATTGTCGTAGATTGATAACATAATAATATCTGAGGAGTCGGTTCTCAAATCCCACGACGGATGAAGGTGCTTTTCGCGGTCAAAAACACGACCAGCAAATAACCAGTACAGAAGTTTACCCAGCGAGTAGACGTCAGAAGCGGGTGTGACATCTTCAAGCTTTCCATCAG
Organism: Pyrinomonadaceae bacterium; assembly: GCA_050748285.1. Classification (GTDB taxonomy): domain Bacteria; phylum Acidobacteriota; class Blastocatellia; order Pyrinomonadales; family Pyrinomonadaceae; genus OLB17. The sequence goes on along the minus strand of JBOGOW010000261.1, from coordinate 3,629 downwards.
CAAGTTCGGGCGCCATGTAGAAGCGAGCGCCTACCTGCTCTTGGAGCTCGGTTACTCGTTCGATACCAAGTTCCGTGCTAATACATATACCAAAGTCGGCGACAACAGGTGTCGTCGGTCCCTCTTCGAATAAGATATTTGGCGGTTTAATGTCGCGATGAATAACACCTTTTTCGTGCGCGTGAGCAATGGCGACGCATATAATAGAGAAGAGTCGAAGTTTCTCTATCGGACTTAGTTGAGATGCCATCGTGCCTTCTAGTTCACCACCTGCATAGTATTTTGTAACGAGAAACGGAGCCTCGTCATTTAGGTCAAAATCTACAAGTTGAATAATATTCGGATGATCGAGCGTTTTGATGGCGTCAATCTCATGCTCAAATCGTTTGATTCGATCTAAATTCTTAAGTCGCTTGAGTACGAAAGGTTCGGTTCCTGGATTTGTCAAATCTTCGACGAGATATGTCCAGGACTGTCCTCCTGGAACAAGTTCCCGAATAACTTTCCATCGATTAGCAAATGCTTTTGGGGCCATATTGAATTTAATATTACTTACGGCGTTAATTCTGCAATTGTAGCGCATACGGCCGATCCATTGCCGTTTGGAAAAATCTTTGCCAATAGGTGCAATATTGTGCTATGCTTGCAACGTTTGGTTCTTTGACATTTTGTTTTCGAATGCCAAGATGAAAGAATTCACAATGTCTTAGATCGGGCTGCGGTACGGTTTAAAGTGGTTAAATTGGAGCTTGATATTTGAAAAGCCAAAGGGATTGTGAATTCTAATGTAAGCATAAGGCCGAAAGGCTTCCCGCGTCATGAATGGAACGCTTTCGGTGCTCTAAGTGCAATCAGGTCAATATCTTAGGAGGTAAAATTGTCCCACTGTCGTTCCACATAGTGTATTTTCTAGTTATATGGGACGATTTTGGCTTCTAAATGAAGGAACAGCATGGTTTAACCCGTCCCAGTTTGGACAAAAACGGGAACGAAATGGGACGGTGAGACGAAATCTTAAGTCCGGTTCCCGCATTAGAATTGTGGTCGAATGCAAGATTTTGAAAGCTAAAGCTAAGGTTTCATCTCCGCGATCGTGGCACCGTTGCCCCCCTGGTCTGAGGATGCAAAGGCGAAGCGTTCGATGAGGTCGTGATTTTTCAAAAAATGGTGGACGTAGTTTTTTAGCGCGCCGGTGCCGAAGCCGTGGATGATTCGGACGCGGGGGAGCGAGGCCATGTAGGCTTCGTCGATGAAACGGTCGAGTTCGTATTCGGCTTCGGCGGTGGTGTGGCCGATGAGATTTAGTTCGGCAGCGGCGTCGGGAGCGTCGATGGGTTTTGACACGCCGGCGGTCCGCGAAGGCACACTCGCTACCGCTCGTGTTTCTGTCTCGACGACTTGGAGATTTTCGATCCTTTCGCGGAGGCGCATATTGCCTACGAGGATTTCGGCGGTGTCCTTGTCGAGTTTTTCGACTGTGCCGGTTGTGCCGAAAGAGGTAATGACGTGGGAGCCGACCTCAAGAATTGCGGATTGCGGATTGCGGATTGAGGATTGCTGTGTCTGGCCACTGGCCACCGACCACCGATCACTTTGGTCACGTTCAACATTGGACTTTGGGCTTTGGACTTTGGACATCACGGCTCGATTGAGTTCGGCTTTGCGGACAGAGCGTTCTTTTTCGAGTTTGTTTTTGAGGGCTTTTTCTTCGATGGAATCGATAAAGGCTTTGGATTGGCGTTCGAACGATTCAACGGTTTCAGCGAGCGAGCGTTCGAATTCTTTTTGACGTGCCTTTTCTTTTTTTGAAGCCTCAATTTCGAGACCTGCGTATTTCAAGGCGGTGGCTTCGCGTTCTTCTTCGAGGGCGATGCGAAGGTCTTCGGCCCGTTTGGTTTCGGTTTGGAGTTTGGCGAGATAATTTTCGGTTTCCTGTGCAGAAATGTCGAGATTTTGCCGGGCGTGCTCGATAACCTCTGGCAAAATACCAAAGCGGCTCGCGATCTGAATTCCGGATGACGCACCGGCGAGGCCGATCAATAATTTGTAAGTCGGCTGGAGCGTTTTTTCGTCGAACTCGACCGAGGCGTTTATCACATTTTCGTCATTCGCGGCATAGATCTTCAAACCACGATAATGCGTTGAAGCAATGACCTGAGCACCTTTTTTACGGAAATGATTGACGATCGCGACGCCGAGCGCCGAGCCTTCTTCGGGGTCAGTGCCGGTTCCGGCTTCGTCGAGCAGGACGAGTGAAGGCGGCACGCAATCGGCCATTATATCGGCGATGTTCGACATATGCGAACTAAAAGTCGAGAGATTGGCCGCAAGCGATTGATGATCGCCGATGTCGGCCAGGATCGAGCGATAAAATGGAACTTTCGCCGCCTTCGCTGGAACCGGAAGGCCGGAAATTGCCATCAGGCTGAGCAAGCCCGCGGTCTTGAGCACGACCGTTTTACCGCCCGCGTTGGCTCCTGAGATCACCATGACCGCTTTATCTCGAGTCAGAGTGAAACTGGAGGGAACAATTTCAGTTGGAGATCCCTTACTTACGTGCGGGCTACTGACACGAGACACACTTCTTACCGGTCGTGTTTCCGCCTTTGCGTCTCTGCGACTCTGCGTTGAAATATTTCTTAGATTCTCTTCAAGTAGCGGATGTCGCGCGTCGATGAATTCAAGTTTGCCGCTGTCGGAAATATCGGAAACAACGCAGGCGAATTTGCGGGCGAATTCGACTTTGGCTTTTATGAAATCGAGTTCGGCTACGGCTTCGACGGCGGTTTCGATAGCGGGAAGCTGTTCGCGGAGCTGTTCGGTTAGTTCAAACAAGATTCGGGCGACTTCGCGTTGCTCTTTCCCTTTCAGATTTTGGAGTTCGTTGTTGGCTTCGATGGCTTCAAGTGGCTCTACGAATACGGTTTGACCGCTGGATGAAAAGCCGTGGGCCACGCCGCCGACTTTGCCACGGAAATCTGCTTTTACGGGAATAACAAAGCGGTCGTTGCGGACGGTTACGATTGCGTCTTGTATCGCATCACCGGATTTTCGCATTACGGATTCGAGCGATTTGGTCAGCCTTGCTCGCTGGCTGGAAATTTCGCGACGCAAACGTGCGAGTTCAGGCGACGCCGAATCGTCGATCTCGCCGCCGGGCAGGATTGTTTTATTGATCTTGTCCAAAACCGCAAGCAGCGTCGGCGGAATGTTTTCCACCTTTTGCCAGAGCGTCGGGGCAGCTTCTTTTTCGGGATGGATCGATGAGCGGGCAAAAAGCGCATGATTGCAGACGCGCGAAATCTCAAGCAGCAGATTTGGCTCAAGCGTGGCGTTCTTGATCTTTAAAATTGCAACAGCATCGCTCGGGTCTTCGAGGCCGCTAAATGACCAAGAGACTTGTTTTTCTTCATTGAGCAGAATCGTTTCGGCGATGGCGGTGAGATCATCGTCAAGCTCCCGTCGATTCGCTTTCGGGCGCAAGATCGCAAACCGCTCTTCGCCCATCGGCGTTTGTGCGTTGCGGCTGACCAACTCGAGCAGCTTCGCGTATTCTAATGTTTCGAGCGAGTAACTCATATATTTGCACAAGCCCGCGCGTTAGCAAGGGCGAAACATTCAACTTGAGC
>JBOGOW010000260.1:0-5738 GCA_050748285.1 Pyrinomonadaceae bacterium | reverse complement strand
CGGGAATTCAGGAACATATCGAGGAAGCGGGAATTCACTCCGGCGATTCGTCTTCGGTTTTACCTGCACAGAAAATTCCCGCGGAACATCTTGAGACAATTCAGCATTACACGACGCTGCTTGCCAAGGCGTTGAAAGTAAAGGGCTTAATGAACATCCAATACGCGATTCAGAGCGACCGTGTTTACGTTATCGAGGTAAATCCGCGAGCGTCGCGCACCGTGCCGTTCGTTGCGAAGGCGACCGGCGTTCCGATCGCAAAAATCGCCTCGCTCGTAATGGCAGGTGAAAAAACTCTTGCTGAATTTGGCCTGCCCGATGTATTGCCGGTACCGAAGATATTTGTAAAATCGCCGGTCTTTCCGTTCAAGAAATTTGCCGGGGTCGATCCGATCCTTGGCCCCGAAATGCATTCGACCGGCGAAGTGATGGGGGTTGGTTCAACATTTGGCGAGGCTTACGGAAAAGCTATGGAAGGCGCCGGATTAACGCTGCCGCTCGGAACGCGGCTCGGAGCGCGGACACTCTTGTCCGCAGCCGATGCCACTCGCCCCGACAAAGCGTTTATCTCCGTAACCAACGCCGATAAAGGCCAGGCCGTCGTCCTCGCACGCCGTCTGAACAAACTCGGTTTCGATCTGGTCGCGACCTACGGCACGGCAAATCGCCTCAGCGAAGTAGGCCTCGAATGCACATCCGTTTTCAAAGTCAACGAAGGCCGCCCGAACATCGCCGACCTCATCCGCCAGGGCGACATCGCACTCATCATCAACACACCGCTCGGCAAAACGTCCCACTACGACGAAAAAGCCATCCGCAAAGCCGCCCTCCAATTCAACGTCCCCTGCGTCACCACCATCACCGGCGCCGAGGCACTGGTCGAGGCGATTGCAACGAAAAAATCTCAGAAGAAAGTTGCAGTGAGGAGTTTGCAAGAGATTCATTCTCCGCGTATGTCAGGCATCCAATCAACCGCTTGATCGGAAGAATTAATCGAATCTGAAGTAGAAATTAAAACAAATTCCAGAGTTTAAGACTGAAGACGAGGAGCGAGAGTTTTGGGGGACGCATGACTCGACCGATTATTTTGATTGGGATAAAGCTGGATCGGCTATTTTTCCGAATCTTAAGCGGACAATTACAAAAGAATCTCAAACCCTTCCTGTTTGAAATGTCGGTCGTGAGGATTTGCTTGATGCCGAGTTCGCGGCAGGTGTTCATTGAGATGCAGTCGGTCAGGCTGTAGCCTTTGTCTAGGCGGGATTCGTACAATTCGAGAGCTTTCAAAAGTACCGGTCGAGATTGCTCGATAACCGAGAAATCGTTATCGGATAAAATTTCGTGTATGAGTTGCGAAACTTTGCGTCGGGTTGTCGGGCCAAAATCCGAGAAGTAATTTAGAACCTCAACAAGAATACCGTCAGTTGTAACCAAAAAGCGACCGACAATTTTACTTTCGGTCTGAACCACCTGCGTGTGCCACTGATCGGTTTCTTGAAAAGAGGCAACAAAATAGTGAGTGTCGACGAAAATAGAGGTCATTTTTTGGGTGTACCATAAAGATAGTGGTCGTGTTGTTCGGAGCCATCCACCGGCATTCTATCCCACTCTTCGTCCGGTATCTCGGCAGAGAGAGAGAGTGAATCTTATCCCACATTGAAGTTTTTTTTCCTTTCATGGCTAGAGTTTTGGCCTTCTGCAAGATTTCAAGCTGCTCGTCTTGCGGCAAGACCTTGACCACTTCAAATATTTCATTCGCGACATCAGTCTGCATAACCAGATTCCTCGTCAATATTTTATCACGAAATTATTGGCGGGAATAAGATTTACAATCATTCTTGACCAATCCTGCCGTTTACAATAACTTAACCACTAGACATCGAGAACAGATTTCTGAACAAAAAGAACCCGGTCGCTACCGCTTCTGGTTCTGACTCAGTTTACAAAAGAATCTCAAAGCCTTCCTGTTCGAAATGTCGGTCGTGGGTGAGAATGTCCTTTATGCCGAGTTCGCGGCAGATGTTCATTGAGATGCAATCGGTCAGGCTGTAGCCTTTGTCGAGACGGGATTTGTAAAATGATAATCCTTCCTCGAAGAGTTGCTTATTTTGCTCGATAACTTCGATGTTAGGATTATTTGCAAAATCTTCCACTACATCAGCTGCATGTTTTTTTGCTTCGGGTCAAAATTCGGAGAAGTAGTTCAGCGTTTCGATCAAAACGCATTCCGTTACGACAAGTTTTGGGTTGCGAAAGTTTTCAATGATGCGGATTGCAGGTTCGTGCCATTGGTCGAATCGGTTAATAATCGCGATGAGGTAATGGGTATCGACGAGAATGGTGCTCATTTTCTCTTTTTGGAACCGTAAAGATAATGATCGTGATTGACTGAGCCATCCGATGGAATTTCCCGCCAAACCTCATCAGGAATCGCTTTTCCGCGGTTTTCGATTTCGTGCAAGAGATTCCGAAGTCCCAGATCTTCTTCGTTCTTCAGGTCAGTTACAAAATCCAAAACCTTTTCCTGTTTTGATTTTGGGAAAACCTTAACTATTCCAAATATTGTTTCAGCGACATCAGTCTGCATAACCGAATTCCTCGTCAATATTTTACCACGAAATTATTGGCAGGAATAAGATCTACAATCATTCTTGACCAATCCTGCCGTTTACAATAACTTAACCACTAGACATCGAGAACAGATTTCTGAACAAAAAGAACCCGGTCGCTACCGCTTCCAGTTCTGACAAAAAAGAACCCGGTCGCAACTGCTTCCGGTTCTGACATAAAAAAAGAACCCGGTCGCTGCTGCTTCCGGTTCTAACTGAACAAAATGAATGAATCGCATGAGCGCGAGATTATTGGCGGGCATTTGCTGGTGATCGGCGGGGCGGAAGATAAATATAACGAGCGGCGGATATTGCGGAAGTTTCTGGAATTGGCCGGCGGCGAAAAGGCGGAGGTGTTGATTGTGCCGGTCGCTTCGGATTTTCCGGAATTTGCTGCGGATGTTTACACGCAGGCGTTTAGGAATCTCGGTGTGGCAAATCCGCGCGTGTTGCGGGCGACATCTCGGCAGGATGTTTTCCAGGCCAATCCCGAAGAACTGCTCGACGGGGTTACAGGTATTTTTATCACCGGCGGCGATCAGATGCGGCTTGTTTCTATGCTTGGCGGGACGGAATTTGCAGCGAAGCTCCGGCAGATGGTTCGCGAAACGAACATCGTTCTTGCGGGCACGAGTGCTGGTGCCGCCGGAATGAGCACGTCAATGATCGTCCGCGGCGAGGCGACTTCGCATCCAAAAAAAGACGCCGTGCGGCTTTCGCCGGGTCTTGGATTTCTGAAAAACATCATCATCGATCAGCATTTCACCGAACGCGGGCGCATCAGCCGGCTGATTACTGCGGTCTCGTATAATCCATATAATCTCGGCGTCGGGATCGATGAAAACACCGCGATCATTCTGACGAATCAAGGCGTGCTCGAGGTGTTCGGCAGAGGTTCGGTTACGATCGTTGACGGTTCACAGATAACGTATAACGAGATCGCTGAGGTTGCCGATAATGAGACCTTCGGCGTCTGCGGTGTGCAGATGCACATACTTCGCGATGGTTTGGTATATCAATTTCTCGACCGCCATCCTCTGCAGCCGAAAAAGGAGTTTTTGCTGCCAGATCTCGGATGATTGGTCGAAAGAAATTTAGCCACAGATTTACACAGATAAACACCGATAAGGAATATTTGCACATTGATTCATTTGAAAATATCTGTGAAAATCTGTGTCCATCCGTGTTTATCTGTGGCTAATGTTTCTGCACGTTTTTGCGGTGAAATGACCTATGGAAATTTTGGAGATACGCACACTTCGCGGGCCGAATTATTGGAGCGGCTATTGGAAAAAGCTGATCATAATGCGGCTGGATATCGGCGATTATGAAGATAGGCCGACCGACAAGATCGACGGTTTTTATGGCCGGATGAACGAAGTGATGCCGACGCTTTTGACGCACGGCTGCAGTTACAGCGAAGAGGGTGGCTTTCTCCGACGCGTTACCGAAGGCACCTGGGCAGGTCATGTGATCGAACATTTCGCGCTTGAATTTCAGACGCTTGCCGGAATGGATACCGGATATGGACGAACGCGTGAAACGGGCGAACACGGCATTTACAACGTCGTTTTCAGCTATCACGAGGAAGAGGTCGGGCGATATGCTGCACGTGCAGCGGTTAGGCTTTTTCTTGCGTTGGCGGAAGGCGCCGAGATCGAAGTTATCAAAACCGAGATCGCGGATGACATCCAGAAAATGCGCGAGATCCGTGAGGAGGTTCGTTTCGGCCCTTCGACCGGATCGCTCGTCGATGAAGCGGTCAGCCGCGACATTCCTTTTATCCGGCTGAACGACCAATCGCTTGTCCAACTCGGCTACGGCGTTTATCAAAAACGAATTCAGGCGACGACCACCGCGAATACGAATATGATCGCGGTTGATATTGCCGGCAACAAACACGCGACGAAAACGCTGCTCGGCGATATGGGCGTTCCGGTGCCGAAGGGTTATCGAATTCGTCTTGAAGAAGAGCTTGAGGACACGCTCGAACGCGTCGGTTTTCCGGTCGTGATCAAACCACTTGACGGCAATCACGGCAAGGGCGCGACTGTCGGGATCAAAAATCTCGAAGATGCCCTGATCGCATGGGAAAAAGCGAAAGAATATTCTCGATGGATCATCGTCGAGCAGCAGCTGCAAGGTGCGGATTTCCGTGCACTTGTTGTAAATAATCGGCTTATTGCTGTTGCGGAACGCGTTCCTGCACACGTAATTGGCGACGGAAAACAGACGATTCAGCAGCTTATAGACAAAACGAACGAAGACCCGCGGCGCGGTTACGGACATGAAAACGTATTGACTGAGATCGAGATCGACGGGCAGACGATGCGATGCATTAGAACAGCCGGATACGAACTCGACACGGTTTTGCCAAAAGGCGAAAAGCTGTTTTTAAAAACGACGGCAAACATCTCTACCGGCGGCACGGCGATCGACGTAACGGACGAGGTTCATCCGGAAAACGTGTTTTTGTTCGAGCGGATCGCGCGAATAATTGGCTTGGATGTTGCGGGTATCGATGTGATCGCGCCGAACGTAAGCGAGCCGCTGCGCGAAACCGGCGGCGGCATTATCGAAGTAAACGCTGCGCCCGGATTTCGAATGCACCTTGCACCAAGCGAAGGAATCGGCCGCAATGTAGCCGAGCATGTGATCGATATGCTTTTTCCGGCCGGAACGGAATTTCGCATTCCGATCTTTGCAATCACAGGCACCAACGGCAAGACGACGACCACGCGGCTGATCGCGCATATCCTGCGAAATTCGGGACGCACAGTCGGCTTTACGACAACGGACGGAACATACATCGGCAACGAACAGATAGTGCAGGGCGACAACACCGGCCCGGTTTCGGCGCAGCTTGTGCTGAAAGATCCGACCGTCGATGTCGCTGTTTTGGAGACGGCACGCGGCGGGATTATTCGCTCAGGTTTGGGGTTCGATCATGCGGATATTGGAGTCGTGCTAAATGTCGCTGCCGATCATCTCGGCTTGAAGGACGTCAACACGCTCGAAGACCTCGCCCGCGTAAAGTCGGTTATACCGCGTGCGGTTGGCAAACGCGGCTTTGCAGTTTTGAATGCCGAAGACGAGCTTGTCTATAAAATGAAGGAGCTTGTTGACGGC
>JBOGOW010000259.1:0-5739 GCA_050748285.1 Pyrinomonadaceae bacterium | reverse complement strand
CTCTGGGACACATCTATTACGCTCAAAGCAAACATTCGGAAGCGAATATCGAATATCGAAAGGCAATCGAATTAAACCCGGACGACCCGGTGAACAAATCATATTTAGCCGTCTCGCTGTCAAAATCGGGCAATCGTCAGGAGGTGCTTAAAATTCTCGATGAACTGAAAACACAATCGGCGCGTCAGTTTGTTCCGCCGATGGCTTTTGTCAATTTATACATCGCGCTCGGCGAAAAGGATGAAGCGTTTGCTTGGATGGAGAAGGATTTTGAAAATCGCTCCTATATTTCGCTTTATTACACGGTTTTGCCTATTTTCAACGATTTACACAACGACCCGCGCTTTACCGATTTGGTCCGCCGCGTCGAATTGGCGAAGATAAATTGAGCCAAGCAACACCAGCGCGCTTCAAGGATCTACTGAAACGGATGAATCTGTCGGAGTAGGTACTACTGGTCATATGACTGGTCATTTGTTAGACTGCATTTATGAAAACTAAAACACAAACAATAAGCGCGACGGAATTTAAGGCTAAGTGTCTTCAGATCTTTGACCATTTGGGTGCCGACGGGATCATCGTTGAAAAGCGAGGCAAGCCGATTGCGAAAGTTACGCCAATTAGGTCTAGCAACTCAGAGTGGATCGGTTCGATGAAGGGAGAAATTGAGATACTGGGCGACATCATGTCAACAGGAGAGATATGGGATGCTGAATCTTGATACGCACATTCTAGTCGAAGGTTTGATCGGTGGCCTCACGAAACGCGAGCTCGAACTTCTCGAAGACGAAACCATTTCGATATCCGACATAGTTTTGTGGGAAATCTCTAAGCTCGTTCAACATAAACGTATTTCGATAAATATGAATGGAACTGCATTTAGAAGATTACTCCGTCAGTTGACGGTCTATCCGATAACTGTGGAGATCGCCCGACAAAGTGTATCACTCGACTTCAAATCCGATCCGGCTGACAAGATAATCGCGGCAACGAGCATAATCGAGCAGATCCCGTTGCTGACGCGAGACCAAAAGATACTCAAGTCGCGTATCGTGCCGATTGCTAAATGAATATATGAAACGATGCCCTGAATGCAGACGTGATTATTATGACGATACGTTGCTGTATTGTCTTGACGACGGAAATGCGCTGCTCGAAGGCCCTGCCTCGGGAAGACGAGAGACCGGAGACGGGAGTTCGGAGAATGAGCCGGTGACGGCGATCCTGTCAGAGCTGCCTGTGGTTGCGGGTGGGGCTTTGTCGGGTGAAGATCAGACTCGGCAATTTGTCCAGACGACCGACCAGACCGCGATACTTCATACCGGAGCGGAGGCCGAGCCTCAAGGAAATTTGGGTGAGTCGCCGGAAAGGCAGAGCCTTTCCGCACATCGGGCGGCAAAGCCGATTGGTGGAAGGAGCAAGACCATCATCGCCATCTGCGTCGCGGTCGTGCTTCTGGTTGCCGGATTTTTTGGTTACCGATCTTTCAATTCCGCAGATTCGGGGCAGATCAATTCTATTGCTGTTCTTCCGTTCGAGAACAGAAGCGGAAAAGAGGATACAGATTATCTTTCGGATGGGCTTGCCGATTCTTTGATCTACCGGCTTTCTCAATTGCCGAATTTGAAGGTCAGCCCGACGAGTTCTGTTATGCGGTACAAGGGCAAGGAAACCGATGTTGCCCAGATCGCAAAGGAACTTGAAGTCGATGCGGTGATGTCTGGCAGGCTTGTCCAACGCGGCGATGACATTTCGATCAGCGTTCAATTGATCGATTCGCGGACGAAGAAATTGATCTGGGCGGAACAATACGACCGCAAGATGGCTGATCTGCTTGCTACGCAGCGTGAGATCGCTACCGCAATAACGCAAAAACTCGAACTAAAGCTTGCGGGCGATGACGCAAAAGGCATTACCAAACGCTACACCGACAATAACGCGGCGTATCAACTTTATCTCAACGGCCGCCATCATCTCGCCAAACGCACTAAAGTTGACATTTTGAAAGGCATCGAGTATTTCCAGCAAGCTATCAAAATCGACCCTGATTTTGCCTTGGCGTTTTCCAGTGTTGCGGAGTCATATAATGTTATGCCGTCTCACGGCTACCTGTCGCCCGCTGAGGTGACGCCCCCGGCAAGGGCTGCCGCCGAGAGGGCTCTGGCGATCGACCCATCATTGACTGAGGCACACACGGCCTTAGCGAGTATCCTTTCAAATGTCGACTGGAACTGGACCGAAGCCGAACGCGAATACAAACGCTCTCTCGAACTTGGCCCGGACAATTCCGCCGCGCATCTTCGTTACGGCCAGCATCTTTGGGCGATTGGCCGTGTGGACGAGTCTATCGCAGAATTATCGAGGGCGGTTGAGTTGGAACCAATGTCGCTTACCTCAAGCGCGAATCTCGCATTGGTTTATCTGCGTGCCGGGAAAAAGACGGAGGCGTTGGAGGTGGCGAAAAGGATCTTTGATCTCGAACCCGGGTTCGTAACCGGCCACCTTGCTCTTGGGGCGGCTTATAACAGCAGCGGCATGTATGATGATGCGATAAGGTTGAGCGAAGATTCGCTTCAAACAAATCCGAACAGTCAATGGGAGCTCTGGATCGGAGGCTATGCGTATGCCCGGTCGGGTAGAAGACCTGAAGCAGAGGAAATCATCGCTAGATTCAGAGAAATCGCCAAGACGCAGTATTGTCCTTCCTATTACCTTGCGTCGATCTATGCCGCTCTTGGCCAAAACGACAAGGCCTTTGTCGAGCTGGAAAGATCACTCGAGCAGCGAGACTGGTGGCTAGCCCGAATGAAGACCGACTCGTCCATGGATCCTTTGAGCCCCGACCCGCGATACAAGGATTTGCTGAAACGGATGAATCTGCCCGAATAGGATTTTTCAAATGTCCCCGTGTAACTTAGTAAAGTCGTTACTTTGTGGGTTGCAAATATGCATGCAAACTTGTTGACACAATAAGCAACATTTTTTATTATTCTTTCGGAGGTTTTTATGCAAAGTATTAATGTCAGGATCAGTTCTCAGTCATATAAGGTCTTAAAGTCGCTAACGAAAGATAAAGGGCAATCGATGCAGTCGGTCATTGACCAGGCTATTGAGGATTTGCGCCGTCGCAAAATGCTTGAGGCTGCTAATTTGGCCTTTTCTGCTCTCAAGGACGATAAAGAGGCGTGGGATGAGGAATCCGGCGAACGAGCGCTCTGGGAAAGCACTCTTTTGGATGGGGTGGAAACCGAATGAAAGGTGCGTCACGCGGTGAAATATGGCTGGTCGGCCTCGACCCGACCAAGGGACGCGAACAGGCCGGGATGCGACCCGCACTGGTCATATCGGTCGATATTTTTAATCACGGAGCCGCCGAACTCGTTGTCGCGATCCCTATAACATCAAAGGCCAAGGGCATTCCACTGCATATCAGGGTCGATCCCCCTGAGGGAGGCTTGAGTATGACGAGTTATGTCAAATGCGAAGATGTTCGCTCGATCTCGACTTCGCGGCTCGTTAAAAAACTCGGAACCGTTACTCCTCAAACAATCGAATCGGTTGAAGACAGGCTAAAGATTCTGTTAGGACTCTGAATTTGTCAGGATGGGATAATCTTATGAAACGATGCCCAGAATGCAGACGCGATTATTACGACGATACGCTGCTGTATTGTCTCGACGACGGCAATGCGCTGCTCGAAGGGCCGGCCTCGGGAAGACGGGAGACACGAGACGGGAGTCTGGAGCATGAACCGGCGACCGCGATCATGTCAGAACCGGGAGCGGTAGCGACTGGGTTCTCGCTGCTCGACGAACCACCGACTGCCATTCTGTCGAAACCTCCTGCGGGTGCTGGTGAAGGGTTTTGGGTTGCGGTGCTGCCGTTTAAATTTCGCGCCTCGGATGCGAGCCTGAGTGATCTGGCCGAAGGCTTGTCCGAAGACATTGTCGCTGGCCTGTCGCGTTTTTCATATATGCGGGTGATTACGCGCAGTTCGACCATGCGGTACTTGACTGAAGCGGCGGATGTACGTGTCGTCGGAAAGGAGCTTGGGGCGGGATATGTTATCGAAGGCAGCTTGCGAATGGCAGGCTCTACGGTTCGCGTGGCGTTGCATTTGGCGGATGCAAAGACGGGCGCAAATTTATGGGCGGAAAACTACGACCGCGAATTTCGACCGGAATCGATGCTTGAGCTTCAGGATGACCTGGTTCCGATCATAGTTTCGACGCTTGCGGATTGGTTCGGCATTTTGCCGCACAACATGAGTGAAGCCGTTCGGCTAAAACCGGTCGAAGAGCTAAGCCCATACGAGGCAGTGGTGAGAACATTTGGCTACTACGAGCGTTTAAACCCTGAAGAACATGCCGCGACCCGCGAAGCTCTCGAACGTGCCGTCAAGCAGGATCCCGACAACGCCGACTGTTGGGCAATGCTGTCGCTTGTCTCTGGAGAGGAATACAGATACGGTTTTAACATTCAGCCTGATCCGCTTGGCCGCGCGTATGAGGCTGCTAAACGTGCGGTTGACCTTGCGACGGAAAATCACTTTGCAAGGCTGGCGATCGCTATGGTCTATTATTACCGCAAAGAGTTCGACGCATTCCGCAATGCTGCGGAACGTGCCGTTGCTCTAAATCCGATGGATGGATACACGCTGGCACGAATGGGAATGTCCCTTGCCTTCGCGGGTGACTGGAAGCGTGGCTGCGAATTGACCGAGCGGGCAAGGCAATTGAACCCCAATCATCCCGGATGGTATTGGGCCACTTCATTTAACAACGCCTATCGGAAGGGTGAGTACCGCGAAGCGTTGAGCGTAATGGCAAATATGGACATGCGCGGCTTGTTCTATCACCACCTCAATCTTGCCGCAGTTTACGGCCAACTCGGAGAATTAGAGGCCGGAGCCGAATCCGTAAAAGAACTGCTCAAATTAAGACCAAATTTTGCAGTCGAGGCCCGCGAAGAGATGCTGAAACAGGTCAATCCCGACATCGCTGACCACCTCATCGAAGGACTCCGCAAAGCCGGACTGGATATCCCGGATTAAAAGTAGATTATGAAACGATGCCCTGAATGCAGACGAGATTATTACGACGACAGTTTGCTGAAACGGATGAATCTGCCGGAGTGAAATGGTTATGGAGCATGAAACTATAATCACAAATGAATACGCCGACTTTATTGCGGAATTGAAGGCTGATATTGGGCGTTCGCGGGTCAGGGCGGCGCTTGCGGTCAACCGCGAACTCGTTCTGCTCTATTGGCGGATCGGCAACGGCATTTTGGCTAAGCAGAAAGCGCTTGGCTGGGGAGCGAAGGTTGTCGAGCAGCTATCGCTCGATCTGCGGCTTGAGTTTCCGGAGATGAAAGGGTTTTCGCCACGAAACTTGAAGTATATGTGTGCTTTGGCGGACGTTTATTCAGACGAACAAATTGTGCAACAGCTTGTTGCACAAATTCCGTGGGGACACAATGTTCGTATCCTGGATAAGGTTAAGGGCCAATCCAACCGCGAATTCTACATCCGCAAAACCATCGAAAACGGCTGGAGCCGGAATGTTTTGGAGATACAGATCGAGACCGGATTACATTTGCGGCAGGGCAAAGCGATCACCAATTTTGAACTGACGTTGCCGAAGCCACAGTCTGATCTGGTTCAGCAAATTCTAAAAAGCCCATATAATTTTGATTTTCTCGGCCTCTCGGATGAGGCTCACGAACGCGATATAGAGC
>JBOGOW010000258.1:0-5746 GCA_050748285.1 Pyrinomonadaceae bacterium | reverse complement strand
TCGTTATATCCTTTCATCTGTAGCGTATCCTCCTTCAGGCTTCGTGCCTGTTTGTTTTTTTTGATCAAAAACAAGGATACGCTACTTTTTCTATTTACCCTCTTCCACAACTTTCGATACTATCTCGAATTGATAGGGATCAATCTTTAACCATTTTGGAACTTTCCATTCAATGAAAATTCGGAGTGGACGACTCAGATAGTTTGAGATTTCATAACACATTCTATTGGAAGAATGTGAAACCGACATTCTATTTAACAAGTGCGACGCGGGTTCTATTTGTAAGTTTTCAAAACTTCGATTGCAATTGTGAAAGTAATTGATTTGTACTTAGGTTTTGTGGTTGGCGAATCTAGCGGAAACTAAGCGAATCGGTCGAATAAGATAATATAGCGGATAAAACAACGATGGAAGCTCGAAAACGGCTTCATCCGGTTCGTTTGGTTTAACGGCGACTTTTAGATTCTAAAACAGATAGACCATTCGGATTCGCAATCGATCCGCCATTTTTTCCTTTATTGATAAATGATATTGGCACCATTCATTCATTTCCATTGAGTGATTGTCTGCGGCTAACGTATTGTCTGAGGTGGTCAAGAAAAGCTTGCCGGAAAACTCTCTCTTTCTCCTTTTTTAGTCAGTATAGAGCAGCAAGTGTTGTGAGAGAAGTGGGAAAGCCGTTTTTTGGCTTTTCCAAGCTATTGCATCCGATGGCCGAGTGTCGGCAGATGTGGTTGTAGCAGCAATCGACGGAGTTGAAAACTCTCATGTCGATCTCGGTCTTGAACCTTGTCATTACCAAAAGCGGAGTTACATGCGTCCCGTTGGCATTGCGCACGAAGCTCGAAAAACTATCGCGAACGCTCCGTGAGCCGCTTCAATCATGGGTGAACAGCAGGAATTTACGCGGCGCAATGTCGCCCTTTCTACAATCGGGCAATGAATTTGTTTATAAATCGACGGTCAATTTGAAGTGCCCATTCCAAAAGTTTGTTAGAATGTCGGCGGTTCGTTATTCGCGGGATATATGTTTTGGAAAGACAAGGTCGTGTTTCTCACAGGTGCATCGAGCGGGATTGGCGAGGCGTTGGCTCTTGCATTGGCGGAAAGGGGTGCGATTCTTGGATTGGTGGCCCGGCGGCGAGAGCGACTTGAGAAATTGGCGCGAGAATGTGAAGCGAAAGGCGCAGTTGCTTTAATTTACGTGTGCGATGTTGCGGATGCTGCTGCAATTCAAGATGCAGCGGACGGAATGCGAAAGCAATTTGGGCATATCGACATTGTGATCGCTAATGCCGGAATCGGCGGGAACGATTCGGAAACACGGGATTATCAGCCGGAAGCGGTAAAGAAAGTGATCGACACGAATTTGCTTGGTGCTGTAAATGCGATTCACGCAGTGCTTCCGGCGATGATCGAACGCGGATCGGGACACATTGTTGCGATCTCAAGTCTTGCGGGCATTCGCGGCTTGCCGAAATCCGCTGCCTATTCAGCGAGCAAGGCAGGTATGACCGCATTTTTTGAAAGCGTGCGGTTGGATACGCTCGATAAAGGAATCGATGTAACGATAATTCAGCCCGGTTTTATCGAAACGCCGCTGACTTCCGGTCGCACCAGCAAGATGCCGTTCCGGATGAAGCTCGATGATGCGATACCTTATTTCATTCGCGCGATCGAAAAGAAAAAACGCTTCGCCGCATTTCCGTGGCAGCTTGCGACTGTCGTTCGCGTTGGCAAGATATTTCCCGGATGGCTGTATGACCGGATCGCGGCAAAAGCTCGGTATCGGGAATGAAACGACTGGAGAGGTCAACGTCCCGTTCACCCTCACTTTTTCGCACGGCACAACGAAAATCCAAAGCCCTTCGTCTGAACCGCCAAAGCCTCCGACATCCTCGAAAAAGTAAAACGCGATCGTTCCACCTTAAATAAGTTATGATCTGTTTGACGCACTACACTAGCGGTTGAAACCTCTCCGATTATATCAATTACGGCCTCTTGTGTCAGCGATATGCCGCGCCGGTGCAGTAACGTTGCCTACCGCTGCAACGCTTGACTGAGGCGTTTGCTGTCGCTCCACAGCATTGTCATGCCGTTCGCCGATGACCTTCCAAAAACCGCCCGCTCTTGCTCTGGTCTGTGTTGGATCTATTGGCATTTCAAAAGATTCGATATAAAAAACCCGAGCAAAGTATTGAAGAATCGGAGCATTGATTATTAAACCATGCACCCTATTCCGTAAGAACCTTAAAAATAGAATCTTGCGAAGTAGTAAAGAATCGGGGCGTTGAATAGCAAGCTGTCGAGGCGGTCGAGGAGGCCGCCGTGGCCGGGGAGGATTGTGGCGGCATCTTTTGCACCGGCTCCGCGTTTGATCGCGCTTTCGGCGAGATCGCCGAATATGCCAACAACAGCCATCATTGCAGCAAGCGGAATTGAAAATTGATATGGAAGTTCGGCGAAAAATGTTGCGGTACAAATTGCAGCCAATCCGGCGGCCGCTACGATGCCGCCGATCAAGCCTTCCCACGTTTTGCCCGGCGAGATCTTTGGCACGAGCTTGTGTTTGCCAAATGATTTTCCGGCGAAATATGCCCCTGCATCGGAGCCGAAAATTACGATGAAAAAGAAAAGCAAAAGCTTTGTCGAAAGACCCGGCACATTATCAAAACCGACCCGAATCGCGATCAAAAACCCGCCCAAAAATGCAAGATAAAATACGCCCAGTAATGTAACCCCAATTCCGGCGAGCATCTTCGAAAAATCTATTTGAAAACGGAATGTCTGCGAGATAAATAACGCGATGATAAAAATCGCCGCGACGAGCAAGATCAATTCGGGTGCGTTCGTCGGCGCGTCAACCGCGAAAAGAAACACAAAAACCGCCGAGCCGAGGTATGCAACGCCGGCGTCGGCTTTCAACTCCATTTTTTTCGTAAGCGAAAAAAATTCAAATAGCCCGGCGGCGAGAGCAAGTATCGCAATACCGACAAAGATCCAAACCGTCTCCGGCACATACCACGGCAAAATGATTGCCGCAAAAAGCAGCGGCAAGGCAACGGTGGCTGTCAGAAGTCTTGTTTTCATATTCTTTACCCGCTGATCGACGCGAATTACTCGAACCAAATCTGACTGAAATATTAGCGTAATTCGCGTCGATTAGCGGGCCGTTCCATTCCGTTTATTTTTTTATGTCGCCGAATCGCCGGTCGCGTTTTTGAAATTCGATGATCGCTTCAAATAGTTCCGCACGGCGAAAATCGGGAAACAGCGTCGGCGTTACATAAATTTCGGCGTATGCGATCTGCCAGAGCAAAAAATTCGAGATGCGCATCTCACCGCTTGTGCGGATCAGCAGATCGACCTCGGGCAGATTCCACGTATAGAGGTTGCGTGCGATATCGGCTTCGGTCAAATGATCTATCACGTCGTTGCGCCGCTCGATATCCGCAAAAGCAAGACGTGCCGCGTGAACTATCTCTGCGCGACCTCCGTAATTGAGCGCTACGTTCAAACGCGTTCCCGTATTCTCGCGCGTTTGATCGGTCGCCCAAGCGATCTCTTTCTGCACGTCGGGCGCGAGACCGTAAATATCACCGATCGCCTGAAAACGAATGTTGTTCGATTTCACTTCCTTCATCTCGCTGCGGATATAACGCTTGAGCATCGACATCAAACCCGAAACTTCTGCCTTAGGTCGTTTCCAATTTTCGGTGGAAAATGCATACAGCGTCAGCGCTTCGATCTCAAGCCGTGTAACTGTATCGAGCATCCCGCGAACCGATTCCGCACCGGCGCGGTGGCCGAAAATGCGCGATTTGCCGCGCTGTTTCGCCCAGCGACCGTTGCCGTCCATTATTATCGCAACGTGCCGCGGCATCCGTGTCGCGTCAATGGCTGCGAGCAGCTTTGCCTCGCGCGAAACCGGTTTTATGACGCTTGTAAAATTTTTATGCATGAAAATATTTGAACGCGGATTTCGCGGATCAAGCGGATAAAAACCGATTATGATAAGTACAACGATCGGCGATTATTCGCCCAATTCGTCCGACGCACGTTCCATAATTCTTTCTTCGACATTAACGACCGCGTTGTGATTCAGTCTTCCGTAGATATGCGGATAAACCTCGCCGCCGGTCGATGGTTCCTCGACCAATTTCGATTTTAATTTCTCGGTTTCTATCGTCAAAATCACGACCTTTTTAGCGCCCGAATAATAGCGTTTCAAAACAGCCGGAAGCTGATTTTCGAAACTGCAATGGATAAAACCTTCGGTGTGAAGGCTGTTGGTTTGATACGATGGCCTGCCTTGATACTTCTCCCAATTCGCCGGCAGAGAAACATGATAAATGTGCATAGATTTCTAGTCGTAATCGACGCTTAGAAGCGAAAGGCCGTTGGCGGCGGCTGTCTTGCCGGCCAACGAGCGGTCGCCCGTTACCAAGGCCGTGTGAA
The DNA here is from genome assembly GCA_050748285.1 of Pyrinomonadaceae bacterium. Taxonomy (GTDB): domain Bacteria; phylum Acidobacteriota; class Blastocatellia; order Pyrinomonadales; family Pyrinomonadaceae; genus OLB17. The sequence goes on along the minus strand of JBOGOW010000258.1, from coordinate 1,288 downwards.
TTGTATCAGAATCTTTTACGCCCTGCCCGACCTCGAGCAGGGTGCCGACGATCGACCGAACCATATATCGCAGAAAGCCGTTCGCGGTGATGCGAAATTCGATGATCGCTGCTTTTGCGCGCTCGTCCCACAGCGATTCCAACGAACAGTCGATCACGTTTCTGATCTTGTTGTCGCCGTCGGCCTTCGCGGATGAGAACGCCGTCCAGTCGTGTTCGCCCAAGAGAAACCGCGAAGCTTCCGTCATTCGAGCAATGTCGAGCGGCCGCGAAATGTGAAGTGCAAAGCGCCGCCAAAATGGCGACATCACAGGAGCGTTCACTATTCTGTAAACATACGTTTTCTGCTTTGCGGAAAACCGCGCATGAAATTCATCCGGTACTCTTTCAACATTCAAAATTCGAATATCGCGCCACAGATTACCATTGATCGCCGCACGCAGCCGGCCCGGTGTAAAACTGCGATTTAGATGCACATTCGCCACCTGACCTTCGGCATGAACGCCGGCGTCGGTTCGCCCCGAACCTACGACAGCAACGGGCGCGTCCTCAAGCGTGCCGATCACGCGCTCAAGTTCGCCCTGAATCGTCCGGTCGTTTTCCTGCACCTGCCACCCATGAAAATCGGTGCCGTCGTATTGGATCAAAAGCTTAAAATTCATCGCCGTTCGTTCGTTTATCGATGGCTGCCGCAAATCGTTCGGGAGCACCATCATTCATCCGTAAATATAGCGCGGGTTCGATCAACTCGAGTTCCATCAACGCAAAATTGTCTGTTTCGTCGCGGACAAAATCGATCCGCGCATAGAGCAAATTTCGCCCGATCATCGCGAGAGTTTCCGTGGCGGCGCGAAGCAATCCAGCGTCTGGAAAGACTTCGGTAATTATGCCGCCGTGTTCTTCCTGCACGCGAAAATCGGCTGGTTTTGGCTGCTTATTTATAGCGTGGCTGTATTCGCCATTGAAAAAGAATAAGGAAAATTCGCCTTCGTCAACGATATTCGGCATAAACGGCTGAACCATGAACTGACGCTTCGCAAATATAGTTTCGAGCCCAGCGTCGTAGGAAGCGAGCCGATACGTATGCTCGGCGGTCGCACTCACGTAGGGTTTGATTATCAAATCTGCGTTGTCGAAAGTGCTTTGCCAATCACTAAAATTGTCCGCGTTGTATTGCGCGTCCCAGATCGTCGGAACGATCCGCGCACCACGCTGTTCCATTTCTCGCAGATACCGTTTGTCTAGATTCCAGCGAACGATTTCAAGTGGATTTTCGAGGCGTGTCGCAT
>JBOGOW010000257.1:0-5787 GCA_050748285.1 Pyrinomonadaceae bacterium | reverse complement strand
CAGGAATGTCCGCGTTCCAATTTATGCTCAACTTTGCTATCGAAACGGCGCGGGAGGCCGGGCAGCTTCTGCTTGAAAAATTCGGGCGGATAACTACGGTTACGAAAAAGGGAGATATTAATCTGGTTACCGAGGCCGATCTTGCCTCGGAAGCGTTGATCGTCGAAAAGATAAAATCGTATTATCCGCGGCATTCGATCCTGGCTGAAGAATCGGGCGATACTGTCGTTATCGATGACGATTCGACGTGGAAATGGATAATCGACCCGCTCGACGGCACGACGAATTACGCACACGGCTACCCGTGCTTTTGCGTGACGCTCGCACTGGAACATAATGGGGAGATCGTTATCGGCGTTACATTCGACCCGACGCGAGACGAGCTTTTTGCGGCCGAGAAAGGAAATGGAGCGACGCTCAACGGAAAGCCGATCCGTGTATCAACGACTGAAAAGCTCGGCGACGCATTGATCGTTACCGGCTTTCCTTACGACATAAAGCAGCGTGATAATTTTACGCGTCATTTGACCGAATTTCTGTTAACTTCGCGCGGCGTGCGGCGCGATGGTTCGGCGGCGATCGATATGGCTTATGTTGCGTGTGGAAGGTTTGACGGGTTCTGGGAAGAGGGCTTGAATCCGTGGGATTTGGCTGCCGGAAAACTGCTTATCGAGGAAGCCGGCGGCGTTGTTTCCAATTACGACGGATCGCCGTTCAGCATCTATCAACCGCCGATATGCTCAAGCAACGCTGCGATTCACAATCAAATGCTCGAAGTACTCGGTTGACGCATTGCGACAAACTATTTTTCCTTGTGCTAATCTAAAAATCTTATTTCGTCGGCATGCCTGGAATATAGTAAGTAGAGAAAAAACACTGATCACTGACCACCGACGACTGACCACTGTTTTATGTCCTGGCTCAAACGCGACAAACCGAAGATCGAAGCTCCAGACGATGACGAGGAGCGCACCGTAAAGACCGAAGGCATTTTTGTAAAATGTCCCGAATGTGATAATTCGCTTTACAAAGGTGAGCTTCATGATTCGCTCCAAGTCTGCACGCACTGTGAATATCATTTTCGTTTTCCGTCGCGCGAAAGGCTAAAGATACTTTTCGACGACGGGAAATACGAGCGTTTGGACGAGGATGTAACATCGACCGACCCGCTTGAGTTTACGGACACAAAACCATATAAAGATCGAATCGTCGCGGCGAAGGAATCTTCGGGTCTGCCCGAGGCGATCGTTTCTGGTTCGGGCAAGGTCGGCGGACATCAAGTTTATGCAGGTGCAATGGATATGTCTTTCATCGGCGGTTCGATGGGGTCGGCTGTCGGCGAAAAGATTACGCGGCTTATCGAACGCGCGCTTGAAACAAAAGGTGCGGTGATAATTTTTTCTGCATCGGGAGGCGCGCGAATGCAGGAAGGCACATTGAGCTTGATGCAGATGGGCAAAATATCGGCGGCCTTAGCGATGCTGCACGAGGCTCGTCTGCCTTTTATTTCGGTGCTTACCGATCCGACGACCGGAGGCGTTACCGCGAGCTTTGCAATGCTCGGCGATGTGATCTTGGCGGAACCGAAAGCGCTGATCGGCTTTGCCGGCCCCCGCGTGATCGAACAAACCATTCGACAAAAACTACCGAAAGGATTTCAACGGAGCGAATTTCTGCTCGAACACGGAATGGTAGATATGGTCGTCGATCGCCGCGAGATGCGCTCGACGATCATTCGGATGCTCGATTTTATGATGAACAAATCTGCACAAGCCCGCGCGTAAGCAATGGGGAAAAGAATGGAACGCAGGCGTAAGTTCAGAAGTGTGTGTTGGGACTGGAACGCAGGCATCCCTGCCTGCACGTGTGCAAGCCCGAGCCTAACAAAGGCAATATGTGCCGCCGGTTTCACAAGGTATCGCCCTCGCTCACGTGCGGGGCACTATGCAATGCAGGCAAGGATGCCTGCGTTCCAGTCGGCTTTTAGCTCAGACAAGGATGCCTGCGTTCGAGTCGTTACGCCCTTTTTGAATGTGCGGCCTTTTGCATTGGAGGAACTATGCTTACAGATATTTTGAATGAACTTTATGAACGCGATCTAAATAAACTGAAAGAAGAGATCGGACTTTATATGAACGAAGCCGACCTTTGGAAGATCGACGGCGAGATATTGAATTCCGCCGGAAACCTGTGTCTTCATCTGAACGGGAACTTGCAACATTTTTTCGGCACGGTGCTTGGTGGAACCGATTATGTACGCAACCGCGACGCCGAATTTTCTACGAAAGGCGTTTCGCGGGAACAGATGCTCGCCGATGTTGACACTACGCTGTCGGTTGTCAGATCGACGCTTGCCAAACTTTCGGACGAAGACCTTGCCGCAAACTATCCGATTGAGGTTTTTGGCAAACCGATGACTACTGCGTATTTCATAACGCACCTCGCCACGCACCTGAATTGGCATCTCGGTCATATCAATTATCACCGACGGCTTTTGGCTGGCGGGTAGCCGGTGCTTTCCGGTCGTTTCAAAATTTGTAAACAAGCGCGTTGCAGTGCATTCCGGCACCGACCGACGCCATTACGGCTATCTGCCCTTCCGTAATACGGTAGGTTCCAAGTTTTTCTTTCCGTATAAGGTCAAGCATTGTCGGGATCGTTGCGACCGAAGTGTTTCCCAGAAATTCGATAGTGGAAGGAATTTTACCTGCAAGGGAATCGAAAGTAACCCCGCATATTTCAGCAAGATTTTTCGCAATGGCCGACAGCATTTTTGCGTTCGCCTGATGGAAAAGGAAAATATCGACATCGCGGATATCGAGGGCTGCTTTTCCGAGTGCATCTTTGATAACTTTTGGCACCCATTCGGTCGCATATTTGTAAACCTCGCGCCCATTCATGTGAAAATAACACGAGCCATCGAGACCTTTTTTATTTGACTCGCTAAGGTAGATGATCCGCAGATCGGATTGGGCGTGCGAGTATGTCGCGTGCGAAAGTATTCCTGCATTTACCGCATCAGACGCTGAAACAACGCACGCTCCGCAGCCGTCGGCGAGGATCATCGAATCGACATCGTGCGGGTCGAGCATTCGCGACGCGACCTCAAGACCGGTAACAAGAATTCGGTCCGCATCACCACATTGTATTGTCTGATGAGCCTGGATAACTGCCTGAAGCCAGCCCGGACAGCCGAATAAAATATCGTATGCGAAACAATCGTGGTTGGTGCAGTCAAGCGCGTTTTTAAGGCAAGCCGCGAGGTTAGGAACCGTATGGAACTCGCGCGTCTGCGGGATCATATTTCCGGCGTTGTGTGCAACGATAATCCCGGAAAATTCGTTCACATCAATTCCGGCATCTGCAACCGCAAGCCGCGATGCCGCTGTCATCAGTTCGATCGAATCCTGATCTTCGGGAATATAACGCCTTTCGCGAATGCCTGTTATGGCTTCGAGTTTTTCGATAACTTCGATTCCGCTTCGCTCTATTTTTGCACCTTCGTGATCGTAAAATTCGTTCGACACAAAATGCGAATTCGGAACCGCCACATCCGGCAGCACGCTTCCAGTTCCCAAAATAATAGTGTTTGACTGCATCTTGCAGGGCGATCTGCATCATAGAACCATTCACACTCTTGCGCCATATTATCAAGAAATCAAGAGTTGAGTTGCCAACACAGCTTACTTTATTCGAAAATATCCACATTGAATTTTAAGGAACCTGAAACTTTTCTGCTTTCTCTCGGCAATGATCTCGGGTAACCGTCGATGCACTTCCTCGCGAAAGTTTATTCTTGTTCTTAAATATCGTATTATCTTAATAAGAGGAAGATTTTCTGAGAGTTATGAGTTTGATTGAAGTTATAGAAGCAATTCAAGAACTGTCGCCACATGACAAAGCAAAGGTCCGCGAGGTGTTGGAAGACCCTGATCAGGATTCGCGAGTGGTACGTTTCAGGCGTTTGAGCGGTTCACTAAAAGACGAGCGATTTGAGTCGCTCACTCTGGAAGACTTTATAGCCGAGCGACGTGAGATTTGGAAAGGCTTGGCAAGCTAGCTTGAATTTATGGCAAGTGTCATTGTCGATACCCACATTGTCGTTTGGTTTTTAGACGATCCTGAGCGACTTTCGACAAATGCATCGCTAGCATTGATGGATGCGATTGCCTTATCTGAAACCAGAATATATTTGTCTGCCATTTCTTTGATCGAGATACAATACCTCGTCGAAAAACAGAGAATTCCCGCGACATTTCCTTCAACGCTTTCGAACGAACTGGAGAATCCTGATTCCATATTCGAAATCGTACCGATCGACAAACGAGTGGCCGAAAATCTTTCGTCAATTACTCGAGATGATGTTCCCGATATGCCTGACCGGATTATCGCCGCGACTGCATCCCTGATGGACATTCCTTTGATCACCGCTGATAGGGCCATTCGGGCTAGTGGGATTACGGTCATCTGGTGATGAAATTCCGCGAATCTGAAGCATACCTTCTTTCGCTCGGCAATGAGGTCGAGACGATGAAGCTCGGGCTCGAGAATATTCGGGCACTGCTTTCCGCTCTCGGCGATCCGCAAAATCAATATAAAAAAGTACAAGTCGCTGGAACGAACGGGAAAGGATCAGTGTGTGCGTTCCTGGATTCGATCTGTTTGAAGGCCGGTATCAAAACAGGACTTTACACATCTCCGCATCTCGTTTCGATAATTGAAAGAGTAAGGATCGGCGGCGTCGATATTTCGGAAGACGAGTTTGCACGAATCGCTTCGCATGTTCGGGCGACATCGGAAAGGCTGGTTGCCGATGGCGTCCTAAATTCCGTCCCGACTTATTTCGAACAGGTAACCGCGATCGCGCTTCTCGCTTTTTCAGAAGCCAAGGTTGAACTCGCAATTCTCGAAACCGGTCTCGGCGGACGTTATGACGCTGTTACCGCCGCAAACGCCGAGATATGCGCGATCACGCGCATCGATCTCGATCATCAGGAATATCTTGGCGAGACTATAGAGGAAATTGCGGCTGAAAAGGCGGCGATAATTCGTGCCGATTCAAATGTCGTACTAGCTGACCAAAGTCAAGAAGCGAGAAAGGTCTTGGTTGATCGTTGCGGTGAAGTGGGGATCGTTCCGCGAAGAAATTGCGAGGCCAGAGTGTGGGCAATCGATATGGTCAATACTTCTGCTGTGGCTTCATTTAATACTGAACACGGGTTTTATGACGATCCAAATTTAGGACTTAGAGGACGTCATCAGATCGAAAATGCCAGAGTTGCTGTTATGCTTGCGGAAGTTCTTCGGTTCGGTTTTGTTTTTAATATAAGCCCTGAAAATATAGTTGAAGGCCTCGAAGAAGCACGGCATCCGGGAAGGCTCGAACGAATTGGCCGATTTCTGCTCGACGGCGCACATAATGTTTCGGGCGCGATGGCACTGCGAATGTATTTAGATGAATTCATCGCCGAACCGGTAACGATGATCTTCGGAGCGATGAAAGACAAAAATATTCGTGAAATAGCCAAAATTCTTTGGCCGAAGGCAGAGCGATTGATTCTGACCCAACCTTCAAATTCGCGGGCGATGGCCGTTGAAAAACTTTCTGCGTATATCCCCGATGGCTTTGATCACAAAAGGGTAATGCTTATCGATTCGGTTGAAGCTGCGATGAACATCGCTCGCAATGATTCATCGAACGAAGCGACAATTGTCGTAACCGGTTCGCTTTATCTGGTTGGCGAAGTAAAGAAATTATTGAATAATTAAAAGGAACGCGGACATTCC
>JBOGOW010000256.1:0-5807 GCA_050748285.1 Pyrinomonadaceae bacterium | reverse complement strand
CTCGCGGTTCTGACAGGCCGGCGGGCTTCAGCGGCGGAGCCGCGGGGTTTATTTTTAGAGACTACGGAAAAGCACAGCTTTTCCGCTCAGCGAATTGAGGAAAGGCGGAGCCGGGAAGTGGACAGTGAAGAGTGAACAACGAATAATGAATAGTTGCTACTTGCCTTTAAGATACTTCGCGTAGCTGCCGTCCATAAGACCGTCGATCATTGCGCTGCGGGCGGATCGGGAACGAAAGCGGCGGAGGTCGGTTCGCTCACGGTGCTCGCGTTTGCTGGCTTCGGCGGCGTAGTCGCGGAGGTGGACGGATTCTTCGGTGGTGCCGAGGAAATTGAATTGCGGCGGGCCGGTGAGTGAAGCAATGGCGGGAGCGTCTTCGGTAGAGATGATGCCGTAGGAAGAGTCCGGGTCGGGTTCGGTAGAGATGATGCCGCCCGCCTCTTGAACTACTGGAAGCGATGCGGGTTGGCTGAGATCATTTCGTGCGGGGCAGATCATGAATGAAAGCACGGCGGATGCGTCGTGAATTATGGGTGCGGAGCACGAGCGGAGGTGGCGGACGTAGCGGAATGCCGGGCCATATGTGCTGGCTGAAAGGCAAAAGACCGAATCGGCGATCTCGGCAATATGTCGAAAGGCGATGTCGGAAAGCGACGCGGGCCGCATTCGTTTTCGGGCGCGCGCGCTTGCGATGACGAGCACGGACGTGCCGCTATCGGCAGCAAAACTCTTTAACGTACGCAGTGTGCGAAGCGGGCCTTGAGGACGACCGATGTTGATGCCGCCAAGCAAAATATCGTCGAGGATGACGACCTCGGCTCCGCTTTCGAACGCGCCAAAGATCGAAGCTTGCACTCGTGTAGCCCTTATGCCGTCAGTTTCTCCGGCGTTGACCGCGCTCCAGTCAAAATGAAGGCGTTTGTAACTTGGGGAAGCGTGCCGTCCGCCGGGAAGGTCCTTCGTCAATGAATCACCGTTCAACCGATTTGCCTGCGACTCGTTTCGCTGAAAATCGATATAAACAACGCGGCGTTCCGGCAGCGGCGAACTTTCTTCGAGCTCAGTAATACGGACGCCTTTCGCGATCGCTTCGGCAAGACGGGCCGCAAAAATGCTCTTGCCAACGCCCGGCTCGCCGTAGAATAGAGCCACTTCGCCGGTCTGCCAGAGGTTTGCAAAAAGCTCTTCGCCGCCTGCGAATCGAACAGGTTCGGATGCGTCGTCCGCCGAACGCAATATCGGTTCCGACAATCGGTCTTCAGCCTCCATTTCGCGGCGAGCTTTCTCCCGCAGCCGCTTGAATGTGTCTTTCGGCTCCCATCCGGCCGCCGTTTCGTATCTTGCAGGGAGTTCGTCCATACGTTGGAATCAGTATAACGAATGTTGCGACAATTGTAAAGTGTTTTATGCGTGGCACAAGATAAGCTGCGGGTTTGAGTCGATAGCAGATTGGTGGTAATGTGTCGGCATTATGAAAAATCAAATTATCTTTACCGTTTTTCTTTTCAGTTCGATATTTTTCATTGGACTCTGCGATGCTTCGGCGCAGGAGGGCGAGTCGGTCGGCGTGAAGGGCGGCGGAGTTTTGGTCAAGGGCTGGACAGGGCAGATCGACGCCAAAGAAAAGGCCGCGGGACTCACGCTGAACAGCGCGAAGCTGGCTGAAGAGGGCAAAGCCCTGCACGTTACGACCGGCCCGGCGGTGACCTATTGGAATCCGAAGAACGTCGCGAAAGGCGATTACACCGTCAGCGCGACATTCCTCGAACCAAAGTATCAGAGCATCAACGACCACCCGCATCCGTACGGCATCATGATCGCGGGCAACGACCTCGGAACCGAACAGCAAAGTTACCTCTATTGTGCTGCTTACGGCGACGGACGATTTATCGTTCGCGGTTTTGGCCCCGAGCCGTTTCAAATGAACGGCCGCGCTCCCGCCAAAGACGACGCGGTGAACAAAGCGGCCGGTGTCGGCCAACCCGTAACGCAGTTGATCGCGATCACCGTAAGGGGCGACACGATCTCATGCTCGATCAACAACAAGACGGTCGCGAGCTTTGAAAGATCGGCGGTCGTAACCGCCGGCAAACTCGAATCGACCGACGGCGTTTACGGCATCCGCTTTGCCCATAACACCGACGCCACCGTCACCGGCCTCAAGGTAACAAAAGCCCAATGACCTGTCAGAACCGGACTACGATCAAAAAGGCTCCGGTTCGCCGGAGCCTTTTTCTTTCCCGAAATTATATGTGTGATGCCACTAGTGTCGCGTTAAACAAATTTTTGTAGCTGTAAGTTATTGATATTTTGTCGGTTACAGCATTTTTTAGTTTTTACGATTTCAATTTTCATTTAACTGGGTCTTAGGCTCTTTTGAATGAACATTGGAAAATATATTTTCGCCCAGCTCTTTGATATTTTACCGAAATACGAATTTGAAAAATGCGTTGTGCGTTATCAAGGCAATCAGAAAATCAAAGGCTTTAGTTGTTGGATTCAATTTCTGACGATGAGTTTTGGGCAATTGACAAATCGCGAAAGTCTTCGTGACACAGTCAATTGTTTGTCGGCTCATCAAACGAAATTTTATCATCTTGGCATCAATCATGCGGTCAATCTTTCGACTTTAGCCCGAGCAAATGAAAATCGAAATTGGCAGATTTATGCCGATTTCGCCCAAGTTTTGCTTGGCCGTGCACGTCCGCTCTATTTGCACGACGACTTTGGTTTGGACATTGAAAACACCGTTTATGCGTTGGATGCAACCACGATTGATCTGTGTCTCAGCGTCTTTTGGTGGGCAAAGTTTCGGAAAGCGAAAGCCGCTGTTAAGTTACACACATTATTAGACTTACGCGGCAATCTGCCGACGTTTATACGTATTACTGACGGCAAAACCCACGATGTAAACATCTTGGACGAACTGATTTTCGAACCATTGGCAATCTATTTGATGGACAAAGGCTATATTGATTTTGCACGGCTTTTTAAGATACATTTGGCCTCAGCTTACTTCGTTACTCGGGCGAAAATAAATCTGGCGTTCGTGCGGATTTCCTCAAATGAGGTTGATAAAGAACTTGGTTTGAGATGCGACCAAACCATCAGACTGACAATTTATAAAATCACACAAAAGCGTATCCTGAACACCTTCGTCGGGTAAAATATCATGACAAAGAGCAAAATAAAACTTATGTTTTCCTGACCAATAATTTTGAAATAACGGCGATCGAAGTGGCTCTGGTTTACAAACATCGCTGGCAAATCGAACTGTTTTTCAAATGGATAAAACAACATTTGAAAATCAAAACCTTTTGGGGCGAATCAGAAAATGCCGTCAAAACCCAAATCTGGATCGCCGTTTGTACTTATTTAATGGTCGCGATTGTCAAGAAAGAACTGAAAATAGAGCGTAATCTCTACGAAATTCTACAAATAATTTCAGTCTCAATCTTTGACAAAACCCAATTAAATCAATTACTTAAAGAACGCGAATTGCAAAATCAGCAAACCGCTCCTTCTAACCAGTTGAATCTATTCAACTTATAACGCGACACTAGTGGTGTGATGCTAGAATGAAATTGCTATGCAGAAGTCGAGACTATCTATGTGGAATCCGTCGAATCGCTGCCGCTAGGTGATCAAATTCGGCTTGCGGAAATGATCATGGAACGCGCCGCCGGTACATCCCGGCATTCAAACGGAAGGGTCTCGGCCCTTAAATTCCTTGAAGGGCTAAAAGTTTCGAGGCATTCCCGCCGAGATCGACAAATATTTAAGGACGGAGCGTGATTCTTGGGAGAACTGATCTTTCCGACAGGTTCGAGAATTTATCTCGATACCGCTCCGATCATTTACAGCGTCGAAAAAAACATTGACTATTGGGATAAGATGTGCGATCCGGACTCGCTATCGAGCCGGCCATTTTTCCATTTGATATACTTTTTGCTGCGGCTTGCCGTCTTTGTCGTTCCATTCAAGCACGGCATTCCATTTGTCGTCGGACTTGCGTTCAAACCTGAAGGCGTTTCCCTTGCCGGGCGGAACGGCTACGAACTGCACCGCATCCCCTGAAATGAACGTCGCCGCGGAACCGCGTTCTCCTTCCGTCTTGCCGAATACGCCATCCTTCAACTCAAAACGCGAAACGTCCTTGACCCGATTGGGATCGCCGTCTGTAAGGGTTTCGACTATCAGAATCGAAGCGTTTTCGAGACGATAGCGTTCGTAGAACGGTTTATCGCCGTCCAATCCCCGCCACATCCCCTCGATCCATTTCAATTTCGCAACGTCAGCCGTCGTCAGATTTTTCGCAGGCGTAGCAGCCGGTTTAGGCGTCTCCGCCGCATTGTTAACCGCAGCGTCCGCCATACATCCCACGCAAAACAACACTGCCCCAATGACCACCGCGATGATCGCAAATGTAAGGCCTATACTCCTTTTTTGCATGGAGATAATTATACACACTTTCAAAGAACGGGCAAATCACTTCAAATTCTTCTTGAAAAACTCGAGCGTCCTCTCCCATGCGAGTTTGGCGGCTTCGGCGTCGTAGCGTGGGGTGGTGTCGTTGTGAAACCCGTGCTGTTTGCCTTCGTACATAAAGACCTCGTAGGTTTTTTTGTTGGCCTTTAGAGCGGTTTCGTAGGCGGCGATGCCGGCGTTTACGCCCTGGTCGTTGCCGGCGTAGTGGAGCATCAGCGGTGCCTGGATCTTTGGCACATCGTCGGCACCGGCCTGGCGTCCGTAGAACGCGGAGCCGGCATTGAGGTCTTTGCCAAGGCGAACGGCGAGCTGATTGACCATTCCGCCGCCGAAGCAGAAGCCGACCGCGCCAAGTTTCCCTGTGCTGTCGGGACGCGCCTTGAGCCACTTGGCCGAGGCGACAAAATCTTCGGTCATTTTTTTGCCGTCAACCGTGCGAAACAATGCAACGCCTTTTTGTTCATCGCCGGGATAGCCGCCGACCGAGGTCAGCCCGTCCGGAGCGAACGCCATATAGCCTGCTTTAGCGAGGCGGCGTGCGACGTCTTCGATATAGGGGTTGAGGCCGCGATTTTCGTGAATGACCAGCACGGAAGCGAATTTTTTCCCTTTTGCAGGACGTGCAAGGTAGCCCTTGATCGAGCCGTTGCCGTCGGGCGACGCAACGGTTTCGTAACCGACTTTTAGATCTTTATCATCCTTTGAGACCGTCTGCGCCCATGCGAAGTTGGGCGTCAGGCTCTCAAAGATCGCCGCGACCGTTAGCCCGCCGACGGCGAACTTTGCGATGTGACTCATGAATGAACGCCGGTCGATATCGCCGTGCTGGTATTCGTGAAAAAGGTCTAGTAACTCTTGCGGATATTCGTCTGCGGTTTTGCGTTCCATGTTTTTCTCCTGTCTTAAAAGAATACCTGAGGGCGTGGGCTTGTTCAAACCGGGAACCCGATCGTTATCGCGCTCGATACTGACGATTCGAATGCGGAGTGCGGAGTGCGGAGTGCGGAGTGCGGACAGGAATGTCCGCGTTCCATTGCACAAGCCCGCACGTTAGTAAGGGCGGAACGCGCATCTCAGGGCAAACAAATGCAAAAATTCCGCCTGCGGACAGGAATGTCCGCGTTCCTTTGCACAAGCCCGCACGTGAGTAAGGGCGATACGAGCAACGCCGGGCAAACCAATGCACAAGCCCGCCTGCGGACAGGAATGTCCGCGTTCCTTTGCACAAGCCCGCATCCCGATGGATCGGGATAAGGGCGGAACAATCAAGATCGGGCACGGATTCTTAGCCGCCAAACGCTTTCCTCCGACGATGCGCG
>JBOGOW010000255.1:0-5817 GCA_050748285.1 Pyrinomonadaceae bacterium | reverse complement strand
GCCGAAGTTATCGGCACTCGAAATCGGTTCGTCGCCAAATCGCTGCCGATAATAAACGGTTCCGGCGGCGCGTGTTTGACGACCGGCTCTTGTCTCACCTTGCGCGAAGTTTTGGCATTTGCATTGTCCAGTCCGTAAATCAAAAACAACGGCATCCCCAATGACGTGATCAGCAGTACAGCGGTAAATTTTGAGAAGATTAGCTTACCGAACGCAAGATTCGCGAGTTGTAACGGCATTATAGTGATGTGTGCTGCTCCCGCCATACGGAGACAGGGCAGTTGGTTCAGTTTAGTAACGGAAAATGTGTTGTGCGAATTAAAAATACAATCCGCTTGTTGAATGAATGCAGATAATTTAGCGGAACGGCGTTCCAAAGTCAATAGTTTTCTTGCACAGTTCTGCAACAGCTTATGGGGGCACGAATGAATTCAAGCCTTCGTTCGATTTTCTGAATCCTCTCGGCTAGACTCATTCGTCATTTTGATTCCTGTTAATTGATCGGAATCTATCGAACTTAGACAGGCAGAAAGAAGAATTTGTTCCCGTGAAAGAATGGCTTCAGAAATTGCTCGGCAAAAGAAAAGAGGAAGCATCGGTTGATACTTCCTTAAGTGATTGATAAGTGTTTGATTGAGTTGAAGATGTTGCTGCTGATTATAGATCATGCAGCAGCCACTTTCGCCTCGTATTCTTCGATCAGATCATCCGCGGACTCGGTTCGATCCAAACCGTTTTGACCATTGACAAACGTGAGAGATGGGTTGGTTGCCGGAATTCGAGATGAGACGTTTTCCAGATGTGAAGAGTCATTCGGGAACCTCTGCTTTATGCCCTTCTGAACATCGGTCAAATAAGACCCGAGTCTTGCCGTTACCTCGAACTGTGTGATCGGCGCCAGCCGTTTGAATGCCGAGGTAAATGCATTCGAGAGCGACCAGAGATTTCTGGGGCTGAATGCCTCTTGTTCGGGTTCGAAGTAATTCAGATGCACAAGAGGCATAAGGCTTCTCGGCACTCCTTTTATCGCCCGTTCCATAAAAGCACGGTAGATAAAGAGCTTTGCATCGTTGTCGGTCAGACCGAATTGCTTCAATTCCTTTACCTGTGTTTCCATCGTGTTGAATCCCCGATAGATCCTGTCGACGGCGATAGAGACCGAGTCGCGGAGTTCGAGGTTTCGAGTGTGTTTATGAAGCAGCGGTGTAAAATCTCCGGAAAAAGCCATATTGTCGCAGACAAATACCCTGTAACCGGCAGTCAATGCCAACCGCATGGATTTGTCATTCGAGTTCCGAAGCCCGATCGAATAGCTTGCCCCATCGAATCCGACATTGAGATCCATTACACCGAACATCCTCATGCCGTCTGCGGATACCGCATATTCGTCTCTCTTTACCGTAAGGCTTCGTTTTTTGCAAATGTCTCATAAAAAGAGTTTTCAAAGTGCGTGTTTAGATTGTCGAGGACGATTCGTATTTCGGTCGCTTTTGGATACCTTACTTTCACTAAAGAGCGGACAAAGCGGGCGAAATCTACTTTTTTCCTTGTTTTTGTAACCTTAATAGTCCGTCTCCCCGCTTTTGGCTCCACCGCGACGAAAATATTCCTGGTGCCGCGTCGAATATACTCATAATCATATTTTGCCGGTTGTCCTCTCTTGCGGAGGGATGGGCTTTCTTGTTTCTTCAATCAGCTGCTTGCTCTTTTCGTCCACGCAAATTACCGGATAAGCCGGGTTATATTCCTCTTCATACAAATCCAGCAGCCTATACATCCGCCTGCGGTATTCCGGTGTTATCTCCGCGATACACCACATCTTTCTCAGCCATGGTTTGCATTCGTTTTTTTTAACATCAATCGGACGCTTTCCCGATTGATCTTCTTAAACCCCTTTTGCCTGTTTAATGTTTCCGTCAATAATTCCAATGTCCATCGTGTTCTCCCCGTTGGTGCTTCGCTGCAGGCCAGCGCGATTACCTCGGCCTCTCTCGCCGCAGTATGGATCTTTGGCTGCCCTGACCGTTTCTCTTCCTCAAGCGCCGAGTCCATTCCCTCTCTTAAAAACCTCTGTTTTGTCCGGCTTACCGTATTGCGCCCAATATCCAAAAATTCCGCGATCTCAGCTGCCTCCTTTCCCTTGATGAGAAGCAACAGTATATTTGCCCTGTTTATCTCTCTTAAACTCCTTTTCTCCGTCTCTTTGAATTCCCTTAGAAACTTTACCTGCTCCGCTGTAAGATTTATTATTGTTCGTGTCATGCCAAGTTAGCGTATACTATCTTGTCATTTAATGCACCATAACTATATTGTCGCAATACTAGTACTCCATATTCTGTCTCAGTTTTTTTGTGTATTTCCAAAAGCGGCTGCTAGATAATTTCCTAGATAAAAAACAAAAGCCCGCCGAAGATCGGCGGGCTAAGTTATTGATTAAATTGGCTCCGCAGGTAAGACTCGAACTTACAACCCTTCGGTTAACAGAAGGGGAATCATGTGGTTACTGGTTGTCACCTAAGACCATCAAGTACAATGTTCACAACCGTTTAGTGCGCTGCCGGTTGCTCAGTAGCACCTGGTGATTTTGTGTCATATTGGCCGAAGTTTGACTAGTTATGTCACATTTCATGTCACAATCTGCGTGCTGATATTTGACTACTTTGACTTCGATGCTTTGCACAAGGGAAGCATGATTCCTAGGAATAGCGTGCTTCATTCTACAACAAAAGGCTGCAGAGGCTAAGACAATATCACTCCGAAAGAACTGCCAAGACGGATGACTGAGGGGCGCGGATAACCTTGAATACTTGCATTAGATCGCGTCGGAGGGCATGTATGGATTAGATCATTTTACGATCCTGGCGCTCGACTGCTATCACCTTCATGGGTTAATTCACAGCGAGTTCAATGGTCCACGCTATCGGTTTCAGTCTTTCCCGGATCAGATTTAACGATTGCAGTATTTCCTCGTCTCTTGGAAGAGCTCCATAAACCAACTTCGCGAAACCCGAGTTATAGACAGGCTTGAGTTCCTCCCAAATCGAGTCGAGATCTTTGAAGATACGAGCTTCGCTAGGATGGTGCACGAGCCATTTGTTATTGTTTCGAAAACTCGCCACGTCATCGTTAGCGACTTGCAGGATCATTACTTCAAATGCGGGCGAATTGAAAAATTCGAGGATCTTCTCATCATGCAAAAGCTTATGCAGATCGTATGTATGCCTGATCTTCTTTTTAAGATCCTCTAAGGAATCTTCAGTGTAAGAAAACCGGACCAAGCTCATTATCTTCTCGCAAAAGGTTCGAGTCGTGTCTAATACTCTGGCCTCAAAAGGTATCATTCCGTATTCTTCCGCTGTCGCCACCTGCCCGTTGTCCGCCATCATTTCACCTACAAGCGAATTGAGAGACTGGTTTGCAAAAGGGTCATAATTCCCAAGCCATGTTGATTCAAGCACGATCACATCTCGAATTTGTCCGAGATCGCCGGCTATTTCTTTGCTGTATGTGTGAGCAGTCTTGCGAATCATTCCTAGTTTGTTGGTAACACCTTCAATCTCAACTTCCGGCAATATTGAACCAACCAGCGTGCTGATCTTTTTCAGTTTTGTCTTCATTCTGCTGTCCGATTCGCCTTCGTTTCGCAATACGACTAGGTCGACATCTTCTGAGAATCTGTCGATCAGTTTGCCTTTGGAGAGTGCAGTTCCACCCTTGAAAATCGTTTCCTTGCCGATCTCGTTACTGAATATCGCGTGTAAAACGTAAGTGACCCAATAATCTTTTTCGATGTAAACCGCATCGATCTTCAATTGATCGGCCGTAAATTGGACCGCTTGCCGGAATAGGGTCTTGTTCTCGTGCAGGTTCATACTATGTTCCACTTTGCGGTAGTCAAGAGCACTTGTGCAGCACCTTTCAAGTTGTATTTAGTGATCGGATTAAGAGACCAGAGCAGCCGATCGGTTAGATCGGTTCTTTGCATTTGATCTAATAACGCTCCTAACAAAGCCCGCGTCGCCGGCGAATACTTTAATGCGAGCCGAACCAAGGACTTTTTGTCTTTATCGGGGATATCTTTCAGAATAGCCAGGAACCTTTTGCAGCTTGATTCGATCGTAGTATCAGGAATTTTTTTTATATACCTGATCGCATCCAGTACCTGGAGCAGGGGAACATTCTCTCTTGTGATCGTGTTCTTCTGTTGAATGAATGTGATCGAATAGCGCTCTCTTTTGAAACTCGGTCGAATCTGATTCTTGCCGATCTGCAACGTGTTGCTAACCTGCGTCGTCAGTCCCAGTTGATTGTAAATACTTAAGCCCGTCAGATAGCCTGTGATCTTGCTATTCTCTTCCATGAGGTCTTTGACTATCTGCCTTCTATCCGGTTGAAGTTCCCCGAACTGAGTACTTTCCGGCTTGTAGTATTTCCCTTTTGACAGCTTCGATATTTTACCCGCCGCCGCCATCCGGTTAAGCGCCTTTATAACGGCTTCCCTTTTTCGCACATCCGCGTTAAAGTCCCCATAGGTAAATACATATCCCTTAGGAAACCTATCGATCGTATTCATTATCTCTCTAGCTTTAGTCATACCCGGCTTTAGAATATCGCATTTACCCAAAATGTCCAGTTAATTTATAAATAAACTGGACAATAAGTCAAGCGTGCAATTCTTCTATTGGTAGAAATTGGAAATCAAAAAGCAGCCAATATATCGGAGTATTGGTCTAATTTGATTGTGAAAACCAGCTCGCTAGAATCCAAAAGGGGCGACACATCAAATAAATTGACCAACGAAAGTTTGAGTTGGCGGACGCATGCCCGGCCCGCCATTTGATAGCGCTCGACAAGGTGGCCAAACACATCGTATTCTCCGTCTAGACATTTCCTAATGGCGGCTGCATCATCGTTCATAAATCGCTACTCTCTAGCTCTCACGAAAAGTATTCAAAAGATTTGCGATTCGTGTTAGATTTTTTTAGCAACAATTCTATGCCGCCGAGTAGAAAAGTACCCCCGAGGCCATGACAGATACGATTATATATATTTTATTGACCATCACCGCACTAACAGCGATGATGG
Source organism: Pyrinomonadaceae bacterium (assembly GCA_050748285.1). Taxonomy (GTDB): domain Bacteria; phylum Acidobacteriota; class Blastocatellia; order Pyrinomonadales; family Pyrinomonadaceae; genus OLB17. The sequence goes on along the minus strand of JBOGOW010000255.1, from coordinate 732 downwards.
TCATTTTCCTCTTAATACAGCAATTCTCATCTAACAAGAATTATCGATCATCAGGAGAGACGGTTGCAGAACAACTTAGACTTGGGCGGACGGAATCACTTGACGCTGCGAGATCCCTACGCGAAGAACTTGGCACCGGGTTAAAGGCCTCAAATGACACTGTTTTCAACACGCTCGACGGCCTCGGCAAAACTCTTCTCAATCAACTTGAGGGAATGACTGGCAGAGTTAAGACATTAGAAGAAACGAACCAAGCGAAGATCGATGAAATCCGCAAAGAGAATTCTGATGGATTGAAAACGCTGAATGAGTCGATAGCGCGAGTTCTAGCAGATCTTCTTAGGAACCAAAACGATCAACTCGAAGCGATTCGAACTCAGCTAAAGGAGCAAGCCGACTCTAATCAAAGCTCTTTGGATCGTATTCGGCATACGTTTGATGAAAGAGTGAGAGAACTTCAAGAAGGAATGAGAAAAAACTTGAGGAGATGCGCAAAACCGTGGACGAGAAGTTACACGAAACACTCGAACAGCGATTAGGAGCTTCCTTTAAGACTGTGAGTGAACAACTTGAATCTGTGCATAAAGGTCTCGGCGAAATGCAGAATCTCGCCGTTGGTGTCGGTGATCTAAAGAAAGTTCTGAGTAATGTAAAGATTCGTGGGACTTGGGCTGAAGTCCAGCTTGGTGGAATCCTTGAACAGGTACTTGTCAGAAGTCAGTACGAGAAGAA
>JBOGOW010000254.1:0-5818 GCA_050748285.1 Pyrinomonadaceae bacterium | reverse complement strand
GTCTAATGATTTGTTGCCAAAGAAGTCATGAAAAAACGGTGGAATTTCTATGGAAGATTTGTGAAAGGCTGTCATGTCGCCAAAAAGCACTCAATTTTACGAATTTGCTGACTTCTGCTTGGATAGCGGCCAGAAGATTTTGCTTCGCAATAGCGAACCCGTAGCTCTTACACCGAAGGTCTTCGACACGCTTGAAATTCTGGTTGAAAATTCGGGGCAATTGCTCACTAAAGATGACTTGATGAAGACGATTTGGCAGGACCAGTTCGTCGAAGAAAGTAATCTGACGTCAAATATCAAAATGATTCGCAAGGCGTTGGGTGACGACGCGGCGCATCCCCAATTTATCGAGACAGTGCCGCGTCGCGGTTATCGATTCATCGCCGATGTAGCTGTTGCTGCAAACGGAAACGGTATAGATCGCGGAATCGCCATAAAAATTCCGCAGGCTGTTGAACGCAAATCGACCGAGGGGCTGCGGTTTCATAGGTTGGCGGTCGCGGCGATCGTGGTCCTGTCGGCTGCCGTAATGTTTTCGGCATACCTGTTTTCACATAGTGCAAGTGACACCGCAGCCGCTCCGATTCTGTCGTCGTCGTTCGCCTCGGAAAAACTCTCAACAAACGGCAAGGTGCTCCATGCCGTCATTACGCCTGACGGGAAGAGCGTAATTTACACAAATGGATGGGACGGTCAGCAGAGTCTATGGATTCGGAACCTCGAAACTTCGAACAATGTCGAGATTGTTCCGCCTTCCAACGACGCCTATTTTGGCCTCGCAGTCTCACCCGACGGAGGATTTATTTATTTTGTTCGTCGTCCGAAATCCAGTGCAAATCAGGACATCTATCGCGTCCCGATATTCGGCGGCATTCCAGCGAAGATCGCAAATAGCACGGAAGGATGGATTAGCATCTCGCCTGATGGCGGCAAGATCTCTTTTGTACGCTGTCCCTACGCCGACGAGGAATTCTGCTCCCTATGGGTCGCCGATTCCGAAAACGGCAAAAACGAACGAAAACTTACCGTTCGTTCGCGACCCATGCGTATCGGTGATAATGAATTCGCGCCGGACGGCAAATCGATCGCGTTCGCCGTCGGACAATCGCAGAATCAGGCCAACGAGTTTGGCCTTATGGAGATCGACGTCGAAAGCGGTGCGGAACGAGACATTTCGGCTGAGAGATTCTTTAACATCAAAAGTTTGACATGGCTTCCGAATCGAAGTGGGCTGTTGATAACGGCGTCGAGAGTTCCGAACAAACATTTCCGAATATGGGAAGTTTCTACAGCAACCGGTGGCGCACAGGCTCTTACCAACGATTCGGAGAGCTACAACCGACTAAGTTTGAACAATGATGCGAACATGTTGATCTCTACGCAAGTGTCGCAGGATTTTCAGATGTTCGTAATAAATGGTGATGAAACGACGGGACGCTCATCTTTGGCCGATGCTTCACAGGTCACATTCGCCAAAAATGGAAGAATTTTTTTCTCGTCCGTTACGTCGGGCAATGACGAGATTTGGAGCATAAATTCTGACGGAAGCGACAGCAGACAACTGACGAACGATTCGGCGGATGACGGAGCACCGACGATTTCGCCAAGCAGCGACCTGGTTTTCTTTGCGTCAAACCGCACCGGCAATTCGCAGGTTTGGAGGATGAACGTGGATGGAAGTAATCAGGTCCAAATAACTTACAAGGATGGTGGCCGTCCGATTTTTGTATCACCTGACGGGAGATGGGTTTATTACCGCCACGGTTTGCTCCGAACGCTCTGGCGCGTTTCAAGCAGCGGCGGTGAGGAAAAAGAAGTTTTCAACAAAAAGCCAAATGAATTTGCGATCTCGCCCGACGGGTCGCAAGTAGCTTTTTTCGAACAGAAAGACGATTACAAAACCCTTGAGGTCGCTTCGATTGCCGATGGAAGCATCGTCAAAAGTTTTAGGATCGCAGACCAAACGCCTGCATTCAATATGATCGCATGGATGCCCGACGGAGAGGCCTTGATCTACGTTTTGTCAGCCGACGGTAAGAACAATGTTCTGTGGCTTCAGCCAATCAAAAACGCGCCGCCGAAAAAAATTGTCGATCTTGGTACCGAAGAGATAAATTCTATGGCCGTCGCACCCGATGGCAAGAGTTTTGCGATCGTGCGTGGAAGCTGGAAGCACGACGCCGTGCTTATTAAAGGTCTGAAATAAAACTGTGGTTGATGTATCCTATCGGTATGGAAACAAGAACGCAAAAAGAACTATCCGAATCGGGTTACGACGTAACGCCGCTTGATGCGGAAACGGTCGAGCGGCTTGCTCAGGATTTGAATGAGGAGGAGTATCGGATTCTTTTGAATCACGGGACGGAAGCGGCGTTTTGCGGCACACTGCTCGATAATAAGATGGATGGCACGTACGCCTGCCGTCTTTGCGGGCTGCCGCTATTTACATCGAAACACAAGTTTGAATCCGGAACGGGTTGGCCGTCATTCCATTCGCCGTTTGATAAGGATCATCTGACAAACATTGAAGACACAAGCTACGGAATGCGCCGCGTCGAGATTCGCTGCGCCCGCTGCGGCGGCCACCAAGGCCACGTCTTCCCCGACGGCCCACCCCCAACCGGCCAACGCTATTGCCTGAACTCGGCATCGCTCGAATTTTTTGCTGATGAAAAGGAAATTCCGCAGAAGTCATAAATCAAAAAAACTTAGTAAAATAAAAGAGTCTCGATGAATTTAGGTTCAACGAGACTCTTTCTTTTTTGTCACTTACTTACTTTCGCTCTTTATTTTCGATCCTTAAAGCTGTCGAATAACTCCGTGTGGCGGCTGGTGAGCGGGATCAGGCGGCCGGCGATGAAAACGTATTTTACGTTTGTTCGCGGGTCGAGCAGGTCGCCGTCGGTTACTACGATGTTTGCGATTTTGCCGGCGTCGATCGAGCCTAGTTTGTCGGATACGCCGAGGATCTGCGCCGGATAAAGGGTTACGGATCTGAGCGCATCGTCCTTTGACAAACCGAATGAACCGGCGAGTCCGGCATGGTAAGGAAGATCGCGAACTTCGCCGCCGCCGTCGCCGGTCGAGATACAAAATTTGATGCCCGCCTGCTGCATTTTCGACGGGGCCTCGTAGAGGCTGTCGTAAGCGTCATCCTCGCGAACCGGAAGCGAATAGATGTTCGTATAAATTACCGAAATATTATTCTTTTTCAGATCATCAGCGACACGCCATGCTTCCTGGCCGCCGACGATAACGCCTTTGACCTTCATTTCGGTTACGAATTTTATAACGCTCTTAATGTCGCGTTCGCGTTCGGCATTGAAAAAGATCGGCCGTTCGCCGCGAACATACGGCACCATCGCCTCAAGTTTCAGATCGGTTTGAACCGCCGGCAGCGTTTTATCTTTCGCGGATGCGTCAACGGCGCGCCCGTAATTTTCCGCGTCTTTGAATATCTTTTTCAACGCGTCGATCTGCGTGTCGCGGCGTTTTACCGCTTCGTTGAAATCGATCTGCTGACCGCCGCCGAATCCACCAAAACCACCGCCGCCGAAACCGCCGAACTGCGTGATCCGCGGATAATTGATCACCAATGCCGCAAGCGGATCGACCGCCATATCATCCTGCGTCGATCCGTTCAGATTGATCAATGCCGCCTGACCGGAGATAAGGCCGCCCGATGGAAGCGAGACGACCGACGTGACGCCGTTCACGCGTGTTACATTTACGTGCGACGAATGCGGATTGACGCCCTTGATCGCCTTTGCATTGGCGTTCATCGTACCGGTTTCGGCAACGTCGATGGTCGCATTTGCACCTTGCCCGATCTCGGCCAAACCAAGATTCGTACCGGCGTCGATCATACCGGGATAGACCGAAAGGCCTTTGCCGTCGATCTTTTCAGCACCGGACGGAACAGAAATTCCGGCGCCGACCGCAGCGATCTTGCCATTTTGAATAACAACAGTACCGTTCTCGATCACCGCCCCGGAAACCGTAACGATGCGCGCGTTTACGATGGCAAATATGCCTGCACGACCGGTCTTGTTTTGCTCCGAGCCATCGCTCTGTGCAAAAGCGGTTATTAAACCGCCGAGATACAGAGACGCCGAGAAAACCAATAATGCAAAGCTTGTTGCGTAGGCTTTATTCTTTCCTTTCATACCAAAATATTCTCCGCGTCTCCGCGTCTCTGCTGTGAAAATCTTTTTCATTGGTTGTCTCCATTCTCAGCTTGGTCTCGGTCGGACAAACGACGTTCTGTCGGTATTCGCGGCGGGCCTCCGCCTGCTCCCGGGGCTTTGTTCATATCTAATTTTTCCAGAGCCTCGCGTTCCTTTGCGCGTTCGGCACGCATTTCGATGTCTTTCGCCCGTTCGAAGAAAACCTCACCTTCAATGAAGGTTATCTCCGGATGTGAGAACGAGCTAAATGGATGCGTATTCCAAACCACAATATCCCCGTCCTTGCCGACTTCGATCGAACCGGTGAGCCTGTCGATGCCCAGTTGTTTCGCGGGATTCAGCGTGATCATTTTTAACGCATCTTCTTCGGGAACGCCGCCGTATTTCATCACCTTTGCCGCATCGAGATTTAGTCGGCGCATTCGCTCATCGGAATCTGAATTGATCGAAACAACAACTCCGTTCTTCCACAAAATGTAGGCATTAAATGGGATAGAATCATACGCTTCGATCTTGTAACTCCAGCTATCGGCAAAAATCGAAACGCCGGCGCCGTGTTTTGCGATCTCGGGTGCGATCTTATACGCCTCGAGTCCGTGCTGCAGCGTGCCGACACGGAAACCGAATTCTTCTGCCATACGCAGCAGGTTCAAATGCTCATCTGAACGATAGCCGTGGCAATGCACGAGGCGTTTGCCCTCAAGAACCTCGACAAGCGGGTCGAGTTCGAGGTCGCGGCGCGGCGGAATATTCGTTTTCTTTGCACGGAAATCGTCCCACGATTGTTTGTAATCGCGGGCACGGCGAAACGCGTCACGGAGAACTTCCATTGTTCCCATCCGAGTTCGCGGATAACGGATCGTTTGCCCCGGCTGCGGTGTAAAGCTCGAACGTTTTACATTTTCACCAAGTGCGAATTTAATTCCCGGCGGTGCATCGGCGATCGGAAAATCCTCAACCGGTTTTCCCCATTTGAATTTGACCGTCAGGCTCTGCCCGCCGATCGGATTTGCCGAACCATGCAGCAGCAGTGCAGACGTAACGCCGCCTGCCAATGCGCGATAGATCGTTATGTCCTCCGGATCGAGCACATTACGAACATTGGTCATCGACGAGACAGCTATCGATCCTTCATTGATCGCGTCCAGCATCGAATGCGAGTGAGCGTCGATAATGCCGGGCGAAACGTATTTTCCGGTCGCATCGACCACGCGAACTCCAGATGGAGCCGAAAGATTTTTGCCGATCTTAGCGATCTTGCCATTCGTTACAAGCACGTCGGTATTTTCGAGCGTACCACGTGCGGCAGTCAGAACCGTTCCGTTCTTGATAAGCACATCGCGTGATTGGGCAAATGCGACAGCGCCGAGTGCCAATATCAAACCCGATAAAGCGAGAAGTTTTACTATTCGTTTCATAACTTTTAATTTTTTCGTGATAGTAACTATGGGATTTTAGTTCCGGTCATCGGGACCGTTCCCTGCGGTGAATCGATCGCCCCGTTCAATACATTTCCTGCGAGTGTTCCACGCACCGAGATCTCGATCGTCGCTTCGCCAAATTCTACGGACGACACAAAAATGAATCCGTCTGCCGTAGCCTTGCCGTTTCGAACCTGAGAAGTTCCAAGC
>JBOGOW010000253.1:0-5933 GCA_050748285.1 Pyrinomonadaceae bacterium | reverse complement strand
GCGCACCGCCGATCAAAACATAATTCCCTTTCGGCTGTTTCTCAAAAAGATATTTCGCCTGAAGCTCGCCGACGCGCTCGTTATCGAACGATACATAAAGATCGGGCTCGGAATTTTTTATCAAACGGTCATATGAAACGACCGGCACTTTTTGGCGTTTTGCGAGATCGACTATCGCACCCGCAACCTCGGCATTATGCGGCACGATCACGAGCACATCGACGCCCTGCGTCAACATGCTTTCGGCCTGTTTCATCTGCACCTCATCGTCGCCCTCCGCCGATTGCGTAATAACCTCGGCGCCGAGTTCCCTGACACGCGCCTCGAACATCGCCTTGTCCTTCTGCCAACGCTCCTGCTGAAACGTGTCCATCAAAAACCCGATGCGTATCTTCTTCTCGCCAGCAGGATTTCCGGTGGACGAACTGCTCGTGCCCTGTGGAGAATTACATGCGAACGACAAAAAAATTATTGTCGCCAATATTAGTGAGATCAAGCTAAGTGGTTGTTTTGTTTTCATTTATTCGTTCAATGCAGAGCAAATTAAAAGCGACTCTTTTAAAGCTTTGTGATCGCAAATTAATGAGCCCAAAGCTGAGTTTCTTATTCGTGCATTCGTGGCTATTTTTTTGCCACTAATGCACTAATAAGAATTTGACTTTGAATTCCAAGACGTCGGCCAAGTTGGATTTTCAAATCTCACAATAAAATGGTGATCCCGGCTGGATTCGAACCAGCGACCTTCCACTTAGGAGGCGGACGCTCTATCCAACTGAGCTACGGGACCGGTCTGGAACGCAGGCATCCCTGCCTGCTCTTGCTTAAGATCTAAGACTGGAACGCAGGCATCCCTGCCTGCTCTTGCTTAAGATCTAAGACTGGAAGGCAGGCATCCCTGCCTGCTCTTGCTTAAGATCTAAGACTGGAACGCAGGCATCCTTGCCTGCTTTTGCTTAAGATCTAAGACTGGAACGCAGGCATCCCTGCCTGCACATACTACGAATCGTAGTTTATCAGGCTTTTGATTTCGTGACCCTCGAATTTGTTTCTGCCATTTAGAAACCCGAGTTCGATAACAAAATGCAGCCCGGCAATTTTGCCGCCCGAGCCCTCGACGAGATCGACGACGGCACGCGCAGTTCCGCCGGTTGCGAGCAGGTCATCGACTATCAAAACACGATCGCCTTCGTCGATGGCGTCGTTATGGATCTCGAGTGTATCGCTGCCGTATTCGAGGTCGTAGGTTACCGACGCGGTCTCGGCCGGCAGTTTATTCGGCTTTCGAACCGGAATGAATCCGACGCCAAGCTGATAAGCAAGCGGCGTCCCAAAAATGAAGCCGCGCGATTCGACGCCGACGACCTTATCGATCCCCAACCCGCGGCACTGCTCGGTCAATGCGTCGATCGTCATCTCAAGCCCTTCCGGGTCTTTTAGCAGCGTCGTGATGTCGTAAAAATTGATGCCCGCTTTTGGAAAATCGGGCACTTCGCGAATGTATTTTTTTATCTCGTCCATTTATTATTCCTGAATTATCTATCTATCCTGAATGTCGAAAACTCTTTTGTCGGTTCGACGACGACCTCTTCAACCTCGGCAACTCTCGAAAATTTCGGCCCGGCAGCCATATCGTTTTTGAACGCCTCTACCTCTTTTTCGCTGCCCTGCACAAACGCTTCGACGCGGCCATCCGGCAAATTCTTCACATAGCCGCGAACCTGATGCGTCGCCGCCGCTCGCTGTGCAAAAAACCGAAACCCGACGCCCTGCACCAAACCGCTAATATATAACTTTCGTGCGATCATCGGAAATATGTTGAGAGTAAAGAGTAAAGAGTTTAGAGTAGAGAAATAAAAAATGGCGTAGAACACCCCTTTTTACTTTTTACTTTCTCAACTCTCAACTACCCAAGAGCATCAAGGCATTCCATCAACGGCTTTTGTCGGCACGTATAAATTGGCATACCGCGGAGCGTGAATTTGCTCGCGGGCGTTTGCCGCAGTTCTTCGGCCAACGCAAGAAAATCGCGCGGCTCGTCGGTTTCGAACGAAATAATATATTCCTGTTCGTTGAAACCGAAAGCGTGCGTCAGATGTATCTTGATATTCTCAAAACGCTTGCCGACCATAAAATTCTGTTCGATCAACGCGTCGCGCTCATCCGCCGAAAGCTCCTGCCAATCCCGGCTTTTCGAACATGGATAGACGAAATGATATTTCTTCTCGCCCGCGTTTACGTGATTCTTATCTTCAACGCTGTCGGTTACAAACTGACGGTCTTTTGTAACGGCCATAAATACATCCGAGCTTTCAAAATAGCTTCCAAGACTCGTTCGAAATAGCTGCGCCGTCATCTCCTGAATGCGATCCATCGAGGACCCGATCCGCCAAAACATCAGGTCGGCTTTCGAATCAAATCCGACCAGCGAATAGCTGAACAAAAGAAAATCCTCGCGAAATCGTTCATAGACCGCCTGAAATTCGCTCTTATAAATACTTTTCGCGCTTGCGTCCAGCTTTCGCCAGTCTGGGCTGACGCGGTAGAAATTAAAATTTACAAACTGCTTTTCCACCTCCGCAGCTGTGCGTAAAGTGTCGAGTTCGTTGACGAGCCGCAGCCCGCTGTCAACATTCGTTTCCTTTTGTGAATTTACAAGTTCCATCGGTGAAAGTTTGCGCGCGGGCATTCGATGACAATCTCGATTGTGCCAAGTTTTGGAATCAAAGTGCAAATGCGGAAGATTCGATTTCAGTTCGAAATATTACGATTCGCGTCTTTCTATATTTGAATTTACAAAACAGCGGCGAAATGCAAGAATGTGAGCTGTGAAACGCGCCGCTCTTATATTGTTATTTGCTCTCTCCGCCGCATTGGTTTCGTTTGCGCAGCAGCGGCCGCTTATCACGGATGACATCGACATCACGCCCGCAGGCGCGGTTTCGATCGGCGTCGGCGTCGATTTTTTGCAGAATGTGAAGTTCCCGCTTTCCGGTTTGAACGGCGATCTCACGCGGGTTGCCGACATTCGTCTGCGGCAGGGTTTCGCGTCGAATGTCGAACTCCAGATCGAGGGCGCGATCCAGAATTATCTCGCTATCAATTCGCAGCTGCTGCCATCGCCGATACAGTTAAATCTGAACGGAAACTCGACTAATGACTTCGATGATTTAACTATTTCGGCTAAGATAAAACTGCGGAATGAGACGGAAAAGCTTCCCGCGTTCGGATTGAAATTCGGCTATCAACTGCCGAACACCGATCAGGCACGCGGCATCGGCACGAATCAAATAAATATTTTCACCAAGTTTATTATTCAGAAAAAGTTTGGCAAAGCGGCGGGCAAATCGCCGCGTGCGAATGTTTTTGGAAACCTTGGCTTGGCGATATTGAACGCGCCGCTCAACAACTTTACGCAAAACGACGTTCTGCTCTACGGCATTGCCGGTATCTTTCGCGTCAACGACCGGATCAATCTCGCCACCGAGATAAACGGCCGTTACAACACGCGTTCCGGCGGCGCACCGCTCGGCACCGAAAGCGTCGGCCAATTTCGCGTCGGCGCGCAGGTAAAAGCAAGTGGCCTTCGCTTCGACACCGCCGCCATCTTCGGCATTGGCAAATTCAGCCCTCGCACCGGCGTAACCTTCGGCGTAACCTACGAATCACCCGTTTTCTTTCCTGTGGCTAAATAGGCTTGACGTTTATCGGTGAGTGGCCGTGGCCGATCATCGGGGCGGTGCGGATGGCTTGGTTGACGAATGCCTTTGCGATCCGGACTGCTTCGAGAAGCGATTTACCTAGTGCAAGGTTGGCCGCGATCGCCGCCGAAAGCACGCAGCCCGTTCCGTGCGTCGCGGTGGTTTCATAAAACGGACCGTCGATCTTGTGCAGATCTCCGCTGAGAAACAGATAATCGGTTGCCGTGTGGTGTGCAGGCAGGGATGCCTGCGTTCCAGTCGTTTCGCCCTTACTTCGTGCGGGCTTCTGCATATTACACTCGCGTTCCGGTCCTGCTCTTTTTGTACGTAGATGCGCGTATCGCCCTTGCTCACGCGCGGGCTTCTGCAATGCAGAATCCGCATTCGAAAGATGTCCTCCTTTAATCAACACATTTCGCGCGCCTTGCGAATGCATTATCTCGGCGGCGTCTGCAATGTCGCGTTCGGATTCAATTGCAACACCATAAATGCGTTCGACTTCGGGGATGTTCGGCGTGATTAGATCGGCAAGCGGAAACAGGTTTTCGATCAGGCATTGAAGTGCGTCGTTATCGATAAGATCGAAGCCGGACGTGGAGCGCACAACCGGATCGACGACGATGTTTTTCAGATTGTTCTTTCGGATCAGTTCGGCGACTTCGCGAATGACCTCACGCGTCGGGAGCATTCCGGTCTTGATCGCGGCGATATTGTAATCCTGCAAAATCGGCTCGACCTGACCGCGAATCGATTCCGCCGTTTGATGCGCCGCACCGAAAACGCCGGTTGTATTTTGAAACGTAATAGACGAGATCGCGGCTGTCGCAAAACATCCGAATGCCTCGAACGTCTTGATATCCGCAATTATTCCCGCACCGCCCGAAGGGTCGAGGCCGGCAATTGTGAGGCAGATCTTTGTCATATTCGCGCCAATGTCCCTAATACCGCCAAGTCATTTAGATATCGGATAGCGGCGAATCCGGCGGCGCCGTTTAAAAGAACGTCCGCATTATTTGATGCGTTGATACCGCCAATGGCGATCACGGGAACATTATTTACCGCCGCACAAACTTCCGCCAATTTAGACAAACCGACGCCGGTTTTCTCGCCGGAATCAAACACCGGCCCAAAAAGCAAAAAGTCGGCACCTTCGCGTTCGGCGGCAACGGCACGTTCAATAGAATGAACCGACGCGCCGATGATGAAAGGCGGCGGGCAAGCTTTCCGAATAGCGGCAACCGGCATTCCGCTTTCGGGTAAATGAACGCCATCCGCACCCGCGGCAATTGTTATGTCAGCACGGTCGTTAACGATAAGTTTTGTTTCCGATGGCTTTGTTATAGCGGCGGCTTCCATTGTCAACTCAAATGTCTGTTTCGCGGTCAGAGCCTTTTCACGGATCTGCACCATCGAAACCCGCGCCGCAACGGCGAGTTCGATCGTTTCGAGAATTCGTTTCTTATTTGCTGAAAATTCTGCTGGCTCGGCGGTGCCGTCGGTGATCAAATACGTGATCGGCGAACTGTCTTGCGGCTTCATTTGCCGCCGTCTGCCTGCTGGCCGCTGAGCATTGCAACGCTTGAATTGAAGTTAAATATCTCCCAAGTCGCGATCACCAGATTTGTTACACCGAGCCCCGTGACCGCTCCGCGAAACCAATTCGATGCAACGGTTCGCTGTATCGCGGGCATGCCCGATTTGTCCGCGATCAGCGCCAAAAAGAAATTATCGCTCCAATTTCCAAAGAGCATGTCCCACGGCGCAAGGATCAAATATGTGCCAAGTAAAAGGCAGAGTATGATAAAGAAAAAGACGGTAAGTTTCTCAACCATACCGTCAGATTACAACTTCGAACTTTACTTCGCAACAGGGTTTTCGATGCGGCGAATTTTACGCGGGCATTGCCATATTTTTCATCCGTTCGGAAATGTCCCGAAAATCGATATTCTCAACATATACCTGCTCAAAATATCGTCCGGCGTTGTCGGCGTCGCCATCCGCCTCGTATGCAACACCGAGTTCGTACCAAACGCCCTGCCGTTCTTCGTCCGTAAGATCGAACGCCTCGAGCGAACGCAAGTGCCACTTGATGCCCATTTTCGGCTTGCCCATTTCCATAAAACAATGCCCGAGCAGATTTGCGCATTTAAAAAAACGACGCGTTCCGTCATTTGGCGAAACGGCCGCCGCCGCGTCTTGAAATTCGCCGATCGCCTGCTCAAGCAAACCCATTTC
>JBOGOW010000252.1:0-5947 GCA_050748285.1 Pyrinomonadaceae bacterium | reverse complement strand
ACCCTGCATCGGTACGCCAGGAGCAGCTGCGAACGAAGACTCTGCTTGACATGTCTTAGAATTGGAATTATTCTAATTAGTAACTATTAACTCTAGACTATGAACGACGCAATAAAAGATCTCGAGGGTTCAGGATCGACGAAACAGCGGCAGGCGGTTCTCAGGGTGATCCGCGAATCGGACGTGCATCTGACGGCTAACGAGGTTTTTGAGAATGCAAAACGACTTCTGCCCGGCATCTCGTTTGCGACCGTTTACAACTCGCTGCGCTATTTAAAGAATGAAGGTCTGATCGGCGAGGTCCGGTTTGGCACGGACGCCGCTCGTTACGACCGCAAACTGACGCGGCACGACCACGCGATCTGCACGAGCTGCGAAAAGCTGGTTGATCTGGAACTGTCCATACCGGACGGCCTGTTTAAAGTGGCGGCGAAGCGGTCGAAGTTCAAACCCGAATCGATCGAACTGACATTGCACGGTTTATGTCCTGAGTGCAGCAAGCAGAAAAGTGACGCAAATTTTGTCCTAAATAAATCTAATAAAAAACTTAAAGGAAAGGTGATCAAAAATGGGAAATGAAAATGGTTCAAACGGATGTCCGTTCACGGGCGGAGCGATAAAATTCACGACTGAAAGCTCGCGCTCGAACCGAGATTGGTGGCCGAAAATGTTGAATTTGAACATACTTCGCCAGCATTCCGAGAGATCGGATCCGATGGGAGAGAATTTCAATTACGCCGAGGAATTTAAGTTGCTGGATCTGGCCGCGGTAAAAAAAGATCTTGCGGATCTGATGACCGACTCGCAGGACTGGTGGCCGGCAGACTTTGGACATTATGGGCCGTTGTTTATTCGCCTTGCGTGGCACAGTGCCGGAACGTATCGTATTCAGGACGGACGAGGCGGCGGCGGGCGCGGACAGCAGCGTTTTGCTCCGCTAAACAGTTGGCCGGACAACGTAAGTCTCGACAAAGCGCGCCGGCTTTTGTGGCCCATCAAACAGAAATACGGCCGAAAGATTTCCTGGGCTGACCTGTTCATACTGGTGGGCAATGTCGCGCTGGAAACGATGGGCTTTAAGACGTTCGGTTTCGGCGGCGGGCGCGAAGATGTATGGGAAGCGGATCAGGATGTTTATTGGGGAGCCGAAACGACGTGGCTGGGCGGCGACATCCGCTACGGACACGGTTCTGAAGGCGTCGAAAAGGCGGGCGGCGTGGTCGTGTCGGACGACGATGCGGATGGGGACATGCATAGCCGTAAACTCGAGAATCCGCTGGGCGCGGTGCAGATGGGTCTGATCTATGTCAACCCTGAAGGCCCGGACGGCAACCCCGATCCTCTGAAGGCGGCAGTAGATATCCGCGAAACCTTTGGCCGCATGGCAATGAACGACGAGGAAACTGTGGCATTGATCGCCGGCGGTCATAGCTTTGGAAAAACGCACGGTGCGGCCGACTCGTCGCATGTGGCTGTTGAGCCTGAATCGGCCGGCATGGCGGCGCAAGGTTTCGGTTGGCAAAACAGTTTTGGTACGGGCATAGGCGCCGACACGATCACAAGCGGACTTGAAGTGACGTGGACAACCACGCCGACGAAGTGGAGCAACAACTTCTTTGAAAATCTATTCGGTTTTGAATGGGAACTCTCGAAGAGCCCGGCCGGAGCCCATCAGTGGGTTGCGAAAGAGGCCGATGCAACGATTCCGGATGCCCACGACCCATCGAAAAAACGGCGTCCGACCATGTTGACCACCGATTTGTCGCTTCGGCTTGACCCGGCCTACGAGAAAATCTCAAGACGGTTTTTGGAAAATCCGGATGAGTTTGCAGACGCATTTGCACGGGCGTGGTTTAAGCTGACGCACCGCGACATGGGGCCGGTTGTGCGTTATCTGGGACCTGAGGTGCCGGCGGAAGAACTGATCTGGCAAGACCCGATCCCGGCTGATACCCAATCACATATCGACGCCTCGGATGTCGCCGCTTTGAAGGGCAAGATCGTTGATTCGGGATTGTCAATATCGCAATTGGTATCGGCCGCGTGGGCTTCGGCCTCGACGTTTCGCGGCTCGGATAAACGCGGCGGAGCCAACGGTGCGCGAATTCGCCTTGAGCCGCAGAAGGTTTGGGAAGTAAACAACCCGGCGCAGCTCGCAACAGTTTTGGAAGCTCTTGAAGGCGTTCAAAAAGATTTTAATAATTCCGGCGACAAAAAAGTTTCGCTAGCCGACCTGATCGTTTTGGGCGGATGTGCGGCGGTCGAGAAGGCGGCGAAAGATGCCGGTCATGCTGTGGTCGTTCCATTCACTCCGGGACGCGGCGATGCTTCGCAAGAGCAAACCGAAGTGGATTCCTTTAAGTATCTCGAACCGCAGGCCGATGGTTTCCGCAGCTACAAGAAGAGCCATCACACCACGAAAGCGGAGGAAATGTTGGTTGACAAGGCACAGCTAATGACGCTGACCGCGCCGGAGATGACTGTTCTTCTAGGCGGCATGCGTGTCCTTGACACTAACTTCGACGGGTCGCAGAATGGCGTTTTCACTACGCGTCCGGGAACGCTCACCAACGACTTTTTCGTCAATCTTCTCGATCAAAACACGACGTGGGCTGCGACCGATGATTCCGAACAGTCGTTCGAAGGCAGCGACCGCAAGACCGGCGACCGCAAATGGACGGCAACGCGTGTCGATCTCATCTTTGGTTCAAACTCGGAGCTCCGGGCGATAGCCGAAGTTTACGGGTGTGAAGATGGAGAGGCGAAATTCGTCAATGACTTCGTCGCGGCTTGGGACAAGGTGATGAACCTCGACCGCTTCGACCTGGCCGCCTAATAACGCCTCATCTAATTGGATGCGAAAAAGGTGGCTCGGAAACGGGCCACCTTTCATTTTTTCACTAAAGGTCAACTCCACCCGAACACACGCTTCATTATCGGCAGCAGTCGATGTCCTGTGACCATTTCGCGGAAGAATATTTCGTGTTCGAGTTCGACGCGGGCCATGTCGAGGAGGTCTGTGAGACATTCCTGCATTTCGAGTTCTTTTGCAAAAACGGCGGCGTCTTCGTATTCGACCGAGTTTTGGCTTTCGAGCCGACCGGCGAAATACATCGGCATAAACCACCCGGAAATATAGCACGTCAGTCCGAGCGTGCGGCCGATGGTCCAAAATATTTTTTCGCGAACGGCACGCGGTTTGGCCTCGAGCTTTTCAAGCCATTTGCCGACGCGCCGCCGATGATCCCATTCCTCGGCCTCGATCTCTCTTATGCGCGTTTTTTCCGGAGACTCTTTCAGCGATTTCCAATGCCCGCGATAAGCATACGCCGCCGCGACCTCGCCGGAATATGCATTTTGAAGGATTCGGATGAGATTATTTCGGGAATTACTCATCCTCAAAATCTACTTTGTCATAAATGTCTGTCAGCGAGAGGATACTGTCTATTGATTCGAGGTTGATCGTCGCTTCCAAACCAATAGCCGAAGACAACAGCCAAAAGCCATCGCCGTGTTTGACATATTTTTCTACCGCAGCGCGATTTTGAGAAATCAGCACATATTCGCGAAGGCTATCTATACTTCTGTAATTCTGAAATTTTAGGCCACGGTCGTAACTTTCGGTCGATTCGGACAAAATTTCAACGATCAGAACAGGGTTCAACAAAGTATCCAATACGTCATCCTGGAACTCGTGATTTCCGCAAACGACGACAAGATCGGGATATGTGTAAAGTCCAGTTTCCGGAACGAAGACACGCATTTCCGACGGGTAGCCTTCACAATTTTTCCCTTTCAGCGCCTGATGAATTTCACTTCCGGTATTAAGAGCGATCAGATTGTGAGAGCGTTTCGCTCCCGACATTGATCTGATCTCACCGTTTCGAAACTCGTGTTTCTCCTCCGATGCCCGCTCGAATTCAAGATACTGTTCGGGCGACATTTTCTTGACAGGATTTGGCATCATAGAATCACCTGGGGGCATTGAATCGCCCAAAATAATTATACAATTTGTTGCCTTCCAACGATAGGCATATTGGTTTAGGTTGAAATGTTCCCAAAAAAATGCTTCACGAACTGGATTCATTTTCCGTCCGCAACGGTCTGAGCCGTCAATAGCTTCATCAATTCGACCGCGCCGACCTCGCCTTTTTTTCGGATAAAATCACGGGGGGTATTGTCTCCGATTTCGAAGACGATGGCTTCCATTCCGTATTTGTCGAAGAAATAATTTCGCGATACGCGCGTCGGGTAAAGACGGGAATTTGCCTGAATATTCGGTTTGTAATTCGGGATCTCGGCTTGAATTCGATCAAGCCAATTGTGCATCAGCCGCGGGGCGTTGCCCTCGTAGATATTGCTGAACGGATAATAAATGTCGTTCCACGTCGAGTGAAAATCGATGCCGAAATAAAACGTGCCGCCCGTCGCTGCAGCCTTTTGTGCTAGCAGATCGCGGACGTAATTCGTCTCAGGCTGGTGAAAATCGGACCAGTCGCGGTTGAGGTCGATGCCGCCGGCGTTATGCCGCCAATGGCCGCCGTCAACGCCGTCGGGATTCATCAGCGGAATGACATAAATTCCCCAATCGCGGCGAAATGTTTTTGACATTTCCGAATCGTCCGCCAGTTTTTCGACGAACGCCTGCATCGCAAAATAACCCGTTACCTCGGGCGGATGCTGCCGCGAGATGACGAGCATCATTTTCCGCGACTTTGGATTTCCGAGCGTGATCATCCGCAACGGACGGCCCTCGCGACTGAGGCCGATAGTCTCGGTCGGGAAATTGCCGCGTTTTGCTAATGCATCGATCCAGGCGAAAACTTCTTTCGATGTCTCAAGTTCCTGTGCGCTGACCCAAAGCGGTTTGCTCGTTACCTCAAGCCGAAGGATCACGCTTTTCGGGCGCGAACGCGGGCCGGATTCTGCCGTGCCTTTTTCGATGTCGGTGATACGTCCGCGTTCGAGCTGCGTCCACGTTTTTCCGTCGCGGCTTACCTTCGGGTCGTAACGATGGACTGCAAATTCAGGATAAACGAGCCGCACATTTATCTCCTTCGCCTTTTTCGACCAGACCTTGAACGCATACCACGGGCTCATATTTACGGGCGCATTTTCGGGCAGAATCGTAACGACGAAAGTGCCGCTTTCATCTTTCCTAACGTCATTCAGCCTCGCTCCATCGAACTCATTCGAAAAATAAATACCGTCGTCAATAAAATCGTAAGTTTTCTTGACCTGCTTCTCGATCTGCTTGGTCGTCGTATCGACCTGCTGCGGTTCGGGGTCTTGAGCGAAGAAGGCAGGAACACAAAAAGTGAGCAATAGTAAAACTTCGATTGAAAAATGTTTACTCATAAACGGATTTGTCGCAGCACCTGATGGCATTGCGGAGAGATGTGCCTCCGAGTTAAATAATAACGCGGTTAATGCTTAGTGGTGTAGTATAGAATTTAGAATCAAAGATGTGAATTCGGAGAGAAAATATGTCTTCACCTGGTGAAATTGTCGGAGACGCAGCGAGCGTTCCGGTCGCGTTGCGGCGCTGGTTTGTATTGCATTTCCTCGTCGATATTTTATTTGCGGTGCCGATTTTTTTTGCACCGCGTGAGGTGCTCGGGCTTTTTGGCTGGGTAACGGTCGATCCGCTCGCCGCACGGCTAGCCGCAGCTGCGCTTTTTGGCATCGGACTGGAGTCATGGCTTGGCCGCAACGCGGGTCGCGAATCGTTCAAAGGTATGCTCCAGCTAAAGATAATCTGGTCCGCATTCGCGACCATCGGCCTTGCGTGGTCGGTAATCGAAGGCGGCCTGAAATACACCTGGATGGGCTGGATGCTCGTCGGCATCTTTGCAGTATTCCACGTGCTTTGGTGGTATTGGCGGCTCAGGCTCAGACGACTCTGATTTGGTCACTTTTATTACCTTGGACGACCAAAGAATAAGAC
>JBOGOW010000251.1:0-5994 GCA_050748285.1 Pyrinomonadaceae bacterium | reverse complement strand
CTAGGCATCTTCGAAAAAAACATTAGGGAAATTTGCGAAATAATCCACGAAGCAGGCGGCCTTGTTTATATGGACGGCGCAAATATGAACGCACTTGTCGGCGTCGCACGTCCCGGCGATATGGGTGTCGATGTAATTCATCTGAATTTGCACAAAACATTCTCTACGCCGCACGGCGGAGGCGGCCCCGGCTGCGGCCCATGCTGCTGCACTGCTGAACTTGCCGAATTTCTTCCCGTCCCGCGCGTCGTGTCAGAACCGCCTGCGTCAGCGGGCGGCCAGCCACGTTACCGACTCGATTACAATTTTCCAACGAGCATCGGCCGCGTCAAAGCCTTCTTCGGAAACTTCGGCATGATGATCCGCGCGCTTTCATACATCTACACGCACGGAGCCGAGGGCTTGAAGGAAGCGACCGAAAGCGCCGTTCTTAATGCGAGATATGTTTCAGAGAACTTAAAGGACACGTTTCACAAGCCATACGAATCCGACTGCATGCACGAAGCGATCTTCTCGCATAAAAACCAAACAAAAACCGGCGTGCACACGCTCGACATTGCAAAGCGTTTGATCGATTACGGCTTTCATCCGCCGACGATTTATTTTCCGCTAGTCGTCGAAGGCGCGATGCTCATCGAGCCGACCGAATCCGTCGGCCGCCAGGACCTCGACGCATTTGTCGAAGCAATGAAGGACATCGACCTTGAGACGCGCGAAAATCCGCAGCTCGTCATCGACGCCCCGCACTCCACCCGCATCGGCCGCCTCGACGAAGCCGCCGCCGCCCGCAAACCGGTGCTGCGTTGGAAGGAAGATATGGAAACTTTGACCAAATCGGCGTAGTATTTGATTGTTATGCAAACTATCGAAGGCATTTTTGACGGCAAGACATTCATTCCGATGGAAAAGATTCCGGTCTCCAAGGCATATCGCGTCAACATCACATTCATCGAGGAGATCGATGAAACCGAGGAACTTCGAAATCTTTCCGCGCAGATGGATTCGTTCGAATTCTGGGAGGATGAACGTGAAGACATCTACCAAGATTACCTCATCGTAAATTGACTATGAAGACCGGAGAGATCGTTCTGATTCCATTTCCTTTCGCAGATTTCTCACAGCGAAAAGTGCGGCCCGCTGCGGTTGTCTGCGAGACCAGGGACGCTTACCGTGATATTGTTTTATGCGCGATCAGCTCTGTTATCCCCGATCAGCTTTCCGAAAACGAACTTGTCCTCAAGACCGACGACAAGAACGGGCTCCGCAAGGATTCGGTACTAAAGATTGACCGGATCGTTACCGCAAAACGCCAAGATGTAATTGCAAATATTGGCAAAGTGAACAGTGCAGACCTAACCGAATTCAAGGGAAAGTTCAAACACTTGATTGAAGAGAAATAGGGTTAAGCTGATAGCGTTCAACCGCATCGCGCTAAAATCGGCCGCCTCGACGAAGCCGCCGCCGCCCGCAAACCGGTGCTGCGTTGGAAGGAAGACATGGAAACTTTGACCAAATCAGCGTAAGATCAATTTATGAACATTGAGACTGAAAAAATCACGGTACCGCGTTTCCTGACACTATTTAAAAGGTTTTCTGCTTCCCAGAAGATAAAGATCGCCGAGCAAATCGACCGCGAAACTTTTAAAGATCGCTGGAAAAGTTTGGATGCCGAACTACCAGATATTCAGATTTCCGATGAAGAAATAATGGCCGAGATCCGGGCTGTGCGTTATGGCGAAAGAAAGGCTCGTTAGAATCGTTCTCGATGCGAACTGGTATATCAGTGCGTCAATAAACCGCAGATCTAGACGTACCTTATACAACATAATTACAAATCCTGACTTTAAGATATATTATTCACCGAGCTTGTGCATGAATACCGGAAAGTGATCGGTCGGCCAAGATTTCGCAAATTAATTTCTGAAACTCAGATCGAACGGTTCCTTACCCTGCTCTTGCCAAATTTTATCGAGGTGGAAATAAGTACGGTGTTACCGCTAAGCCGCGATCCCAAAGATAATTACCTATTAGCAATCGCCCGCAAAGCCGATGCCGATTATCTGGTCACAGGCGATGACGATCTGCTCGAATTGAAGCATATAGGGAATACGCTGATCGTAAATATGTCTGAATTAGGCTCCTTGCTGAAAATATAGTTCGATTGGCGTCCAGCAAGCCAACACTTCGCCAAAACCAAAAATGCGGGGCATTAAAAAGTTTGGCAAAAAAGGCAATCACTAAAATGCCCGGCCCGTTTATCCATAATATCGACCCGATAATTTTCACGCTTTCCGGTGTTCATGTTTGGTGGTATGGGATAAGTTTTTCGCTTGGGTTTTTGAACCTGCATCTATTTCTTCGCCGATATCGCGAAAGCATCGCCCTCCACCTCGCACAAACTTACAATCTCACGCTTTTTATTGCGTTCGGTATATTGATCGGCGGACGCGCACTTATCGTCATCAATAATGAATGGACGTTTTACCGCGAGTTTCCTGAGCTAATTCCGGCAATATGGGTCGGCGGATTTGCGACGCACGGGCTTATCATTGGCGGTACGGCTGGCGTGATTATTTTCTGCCTTATTTACAAGGTTCCTTTTCGTCCTGTGTTGGACATACTTGCGATCTCGGCGGCGATGATCCTCGCCTTTGGACGCATCGGCAATTTTATCGACGGACAAATTTACGGAAGTTTGACTGACATGCCTTGGGGCGTGAAATTTCCTAACGTCGAGGGTTTTCGGCATCCCGTAGTTTTGTATGACGGGCTAAAAAACCTGCTGATTGTTCCGTTGCTTCTTTGGCTTCGATCTCGCGGGCTGCCGCCCGGTCGTCTCGCCGCGATCTTTGTGATCTTGTATGCCGGTTTGAGGATTCCTATCGACACTTTTCGCGAATATCCGATCACGAATTTCGGCATTCCAACCGGCCAAATGCTAAATATCATTATGCTCGCCATCGGCATAATTTTGTTTGCAATCAATCTCTATCGCTTTCGGTCGGGCGTGTCCAAAGCGGTTGTAGAGAAACAACCGGACAAAAGCCACGGACATCTTGTTCAAAAATTTGCGTTCGCCGTGTGCCTGATCGCACCTCTTGTTATCCCGAGCGATGCGACCCGCGACGCTCCATACACCTATGGCAAACGGCATGCGGGACTGCAATATTCCTGGATGTATCCTGCGATCCAGGACGATCTGATGCGTACCGCCGAATCACCGAAAGGACGCTGAATTGCCGATCAGCGGCTTTTCTATTTTTCTGTTTTGGTTTAGAGTAGGCAAAAACATTAGTGAGATGCAGAAATTGAATCGAATCAGGTTTGTGGCCGTCCTAGCTTTGCTTGCGTTTTGCATCACAGCATTCGGTTTCGATGGAGTCGTTAAACGCATCAAGTTTGCAAGAGGAAAGCATTCGGCGACAGTCTCTAATAGCGTTGTACGCGGCGACCGCGACACATATATTCTCGGTGCACGCGGCGAGCAAATGATGACGGTCAAAATAACCTCGCTTGAAGATAATGCGGTTTTTCAGGTGCAGGGACCGGCCGGCGATTTTTTGCAGGATGCGGGCGAAGAGGACGAAGCAAAGATCGTTACTATTTCGCTTCCGGAAACGGGCGATTACCGAATCGTCGTCGCTGGAACCAGAGGAAATGCCACTTATCGGCTGACTGTTTCAGTGGAATAACTAATCGTGAATTTCATTAAAGCGAGTTCGTAAAAAGGAGTTGAGATAATGATTAAAAAGATTTTGTTGGCGCTCGGAGCGCTGTTAATTTTGGTTATCGCCGGCGTTGCGATTTTGGCGTTTGTTGCTCCGACCGATTTCAAGGTCGAACGCGAAGTTACGATCAATAAGCCAAAGGCTGAGGTGTTCGATTATTTGAAAAACATCAAGAAGCAAAGCGAATGGGGGCCATGGTTTAAGAAAGAGCCGACGATGAAGCAGGACTTTCGCGGCACCGACGGCGAAGCAGGATTCGTAGCCTATTGGAACGGTACGACCGACGATGTCGGCGAAGGCGAGCAGGAGATCAAACGCATCGTCGAAGGCGAACGGATCGATACAGAGCTTCGATTCAAACGGCCGTTCGAATCAAAAGCCGACGCATATCTGATCACCGAGCCAGTTGCGGAAAATCAGACAAAAGTAAAATGGGGCTTCAATAGCTCGATGCCACGGCCAACGAATTTAATGCTCCTATTTATCGACATGGACAAAGAGATCGGTAAGGATTACGACGAAGGACTTGCAACTCTGAAATCAACTCTCGAGAAAAGCTAAAATGGCATTTGATGAGACACTCGGTCGCCGCATAGCCGCCTCGCTCGAAGCGACAAGCGTTGAATTTGTCGAAAAGCGGATGTTCGGCGGTCTAGGTTTTATGATCAATGACAAAATGTGCATCGGCGTTGTAAAAGACGATCTGATGGTTCGCGTTTTGGAGGATAAATTCGACGATGTTTTGGCAATGCCAAACGTGCGACCAATGGATTTCACCGGTCGCACGATGAAGGGTTTTGTGTATGTCGAAGCCGACGGAATTAGAGACGCGCATTCGCTCAAAACCTTCGTCGATCTCGCACTCGAATTCGCAAAATTCGGCGTCGTAAAATCGAAGATGCAAAAGCCCGCACGTAAGTAAGGGCGGTATCAGGATGTTATTGTTCAAACGAATGGGCATTGTTCAAAATACGTAAGGTTTTGTACGTTAGCGCTCGCGATTCTGCCCGCAGATGCAGAAGCCCGCGCGTAAGCAAGGGCGATTCGCACAACCAATGACGAATTTCGAATGCCGAATTTCGAAGGCAAAAGCCCGCGCGTAAGCAAGTGCGATACCGAGCTATCGCTTAACGTCGACAGCAGCCGAATCGGCAAAATACATCGAGTAGCGCATATCGCCCTCGCCTGCGTGCGGGCTTTGGCAACGGAGGCACACTCGTTCACACTCGCGTTTCTCCTTGCGAAATATGATATGATCGAATAAAATTCACGCCGCCGTACCTCTCACCATCGACGACGAAACATCAACGGAGGTTTCAAATGTCGCAAACAGCAGTTTCAAGAGAAATAAATGAAGATAAAATGAATGCCTTTCTCGGAAAGGTGGTTACCGATTTTGGCGCCAGCATGAGCTCTATTTTGGGCTATATCGGAATAAAACTCGGCCTCTATTCGACGCTTGCCGCTTCGGACGGAATGACGCCCGCGGAGCTCGCGGCCAAAACCGACACGTCCGAACGTTACGTCCGCGAATGGCTTGTAAATCAGGCGGCGGGCGAATATGTTTCGTACGATCCTACAACCGGAAAATATTCGATGCTGACCGAACAGGCGGTTGCCTTGACCGACGAAAACAGTCCATTCTACGTCGGCGGCGGATTCTATCTGGTAAAGGCCTTGCTCAACGCGCAGCCGCGCATCACCGATTCGTTCAAAGACGGCGGCGGAATGTTATGGGGTGAACACGACCCAGATCTTTTTGTCGGCACTGAAAAGTTTTTCCGTCCCGGTTACACAGCGTATTTAACCGGTTCATGGATACCGGCGTTGACCGGCATCGAGGAAAAACTGAATACCGGAGCGAAGGTGGCCGATGTCGGCTGCGGCCACGGCGCTTCGACGATCATAATGGCAAACACCTATCCCAATTCGAAGTTCTTTGGGTTTGATACTCATGACAAATCGATCGAGTACGCTCGTTCAAAATCCCAGGCGTCGGGAGTTGCGAACCGGACAGAATTTTCCGTAGCATCGGCAAGCGATATTCCAAACGAAGGCTTTGACCTGATCTGCTTTTTCGACTGCCTGCACGACATGGGCGACCCGCACGGAGCCACGAAAAGGGCTTTCGAAACTCTCGCCGACGACGGCAGCGTGCTTATAGTAGAACCGATGGCGGGTAACACGGTCGAGGAAAATTTCAACCCGATCGGCCGAACGTTTTCCGCAGCATCGACGCTCTGCTGCACGGCGAATTCCCTTGCAC
>JBOGOW010000250.1:0-6020 GCA_050748285.1 Pyrinomonadaceae bacterium | reverse complement strand
TCACTTTACTGTGTTTTTGAACAGTATATCTTGATGTTCGTGGTCACCGTTTACCACTTTCATTTGGCAGGCTTCGTAGAATCTCAATGCGTTGACGGTCTCTAACTCCCTGCAAGGCATTGAGTCGGGCCGCGATGAGCTCTGCCTCAAGAAACGGATATTGGGTGGATGTTTAAAGGGGGAAGCGCTGTCAGCCGATAATGGCGTCGGAGCACCTATAGTCACGAAGCGTGGTGGTCAAATCCGATGCAAATGACTGGTCAGGTCGAATGCAACCGGCTGGTCAAGTCGAGTGCAATTTCGCAGTTGCTTGCGATTCAGCCAAAGCCGGCGGGCCGGCCGGCAGTGGCCCCAGCTCGACTTCGGCCCCCTGTGTGCGCATGGTGGCCACGACTCGAGACAATTCGTCTTCACTCAGCGTAAGCAGGGCCGCCATGTAGAAGTGCATATGCATGCCCATCACACGGTCTTCAGTGCGACCTGTGTATTTGCGCCACTGCGACCCCTTCGCCAACCCGGCCAGATCCGCCATCTGTGGACTGGTGAATCCCAGTTCTATTTTCAGGCGCGCCAAATCTTCCGCCGTGGGCGGCCCATAGTGCTGAATTCGTTTCATTGAAAGTCCGAAAGCCCCAACACACTGGGGCAAAACTGGAGAGGTCGGTTACAGGTGCGAGATATAGGTGTAGGCCAAGAACACCACACCGGCGCATGCGGCACCAATTAGGAACGGCAGTAGACCGTAGGTGGGCTTCTTGCTCAGGAGCTTGTCCAGGGCGGCAATCTCATCGGCCATCGGTTTGATCGGCGACTTGTGGCTGTGGTTCATCGTTCATCCTCGTAAGGGGCTGGCGGGCGCGCCTATCGCGGCCCTTCTGAATAATCTGGACTGATTCCCGGCAAAGCTCAAGGCCGAGAGGGTTGGCCCCGATGTTCGGGGCCGGTGATTCAAGGCTTGCTTAACAGGTTGATCAGGGCAACTACCGCGGTGATCAGGGCCGCTCCAACCAACAGCGGGTAAAACATTCCTTCCCTTCTCAACTTCTGTTCTTCGGCGATTAGCTTGCGGGTCTCAGCGACCAGTTTCCGATTTTCTAGCTGGAGCTTGTCCAGTTCGAGGTAGGTTTTTTCATCGAGGTCCATCTGGCGTCCTTGGTTTGGGCGGCGCCTTCTGCGTCCCCCTTAGAAGCCATATTGACCCTTTAGGGGTCACTCGGCAAGGTCGTTTTATGCCAGTATTTCCCTACTTTTAGTGACAGGTCTGGCTGTCCCTGAGCAGTGCAGTGCTCACGACTGGAAAAACTCTTATGCGAAGAAAGCGCAGCCAAGGAATGCACTTTTCCCCCTCCCGCCGACGGGCTTTACGCATATTTTTTGTGAAATGTCTTGGGTGATGAAAACACCTCGTCACCCGCGCAGGCTGCTGGCCTCGGCCGCCTTTGAGATTTTTCAATGTGGGAAAGGAATTGCAAATATGTGAAAAAAATTTACACAGAGGTAGCGTTGCCTGGTGGTTAGGCCCCCCACAGAAAAAGGCCCGGATTTATTGGCGCACGCACAAAAAAACACGCCATTAGGCATGTTTTCTTTTTTGGAACCCTTCAAGACTTAGGCTTTAGACTTTGTCCGGCAAAAGAATGAAGCGCCTTCCAAAGGCAATGAAAGCTTGGTGTCGACACCAAAAACGCACGCTTCCTTGTCTTTCACGTGTCGTTACCTATAGCAGATCCCGACTACCTACAACACTCCAGATAGCTCCATCTTGGCTTTACTCACAGGGTGATAGGTGAGTGGTTGGGTCCTCGAAAAAAAAGTTCGCTAGCGTGTCGCTGCGCTAGACTCCAATGCACTTTTTTCAAAAGCTGCGAACATCCACAATAAGGAAATGCTTCGATGATCACTCAGATCGACATTGGAAGTTTTGGGAGTTTCACCGGGTTAAATTGGAAAAAAACTATCAAGGATAGCGGCCAAACGGTTCAAAACTTCAAACGCCTCAACATAATTTATGGGCGTAATTATTCAGGAAAAACCACTCTATCCCGCATCTTCCGAACTTTAGAGACAGGAAAACTCCCCCTCAACTACTACTCCCCTACATTCACACTATATGGTGACAAGGGAAACATCACAGAAACCGGGATCGCCTCTCAAACTTATGATGTACGCGTATATAACCGTGACTTTGTAAGCGACAATCTGAATTTCTTGATCGATCAATCCAGTGGAGAAATTAAAACATTTGCAATAGTCGGAGAGAAGAACAAAGAGATTGACGACGAAATTACTGACATCGAAGCAGTACTTGGAGAGGCAGACAAAAAAACCGGCCTCCGATATGACTTAACAATCAAACAATCAGAACAAAAAAAAGCATTATCCGATCACAAGACTGCAGGTAGCTTGCTTGAGGACAAGCTACGCTCCCATGCTAATGACAAAATCAAAAAAAATCGTGAGTATGGGTCACCGGTATATAACATCGAAAGTCTGAAAAAGGACATTGCGTCGTCAAAAAAAGACGACTTCAAGCCTGTCAGCAGCGAAGACCACAATAAGAAACTCGCTTTACTGAAACAGGAGGCACTTCCTAAAATTGATAATACGGTGGAAATTAAACTTCGCATAGACGACATCCGAAAGACTGCCGAATCTCTGCTCGCGCTTGAAATCACACCAACGCTGCCAATCCAAGAGCTCCTTAACGACAGCATCCTTCAACTTTGGGTCAAACAGGGCATTCCTCTCCACAAAAGCAAACGAGACACTTGTGCCTTCTGCCACCAAACACTTCCACATGATATTTGGCAGGTTCTAGACTCTCACTTTAGTAAAGAATCAGCCGATCTAGAATCAGCTGTAAACGAGTGCCTGAGCTCTGTAAATAATGAAATTACATCAGCATCTTATTTCACCCCTCTTAATGGCAATATGTTTTATGCTGAAGAGCGAGTAGAGTTTGATTCTATTAGTGCGGCACTTACTGAAACTTTACAAGCATACAAAAAAGACCTTAACTCCATCAAAACATGCTTAGAGACCAGGAAAAACAACTTATTTAAACCTGTTTCACTACCAATATATCTGCATGACTCTCAAGCAATTCAAAACCATGTTAATTCAATAAACAATTTGATCGCAAAGAGCAATGGTAAATCCAACACTTTGGAGACAGATAAAACCGCAGCCAGAATATCCTTGCGTCTTAGCGACGTGGCGGCCTTTGTGGAGGCTATTGGTTATGACGATGAACTTACTCGCATTTCTGATCTAAAAAAAGCATCTGACACTGCTAGCACTACCGTCACAGAAGCCCAAACAGTTATTACTGAACTTGAAGAAAAAATCTCCACACTGAGAAGCAAACAAAAAGATGAGCGAAAAGGCGCTGATCGTGTTAGTGCTATTTTGAGTCACTTCTTCGGTCACGATGGCATAAAGCTTGAGGCCAAGGACAACGCCGAAAAAACTGCCGTCAAGTTTGAGATCACCCGCGACGGCAAATCCGCCTATAACTTAAGCGAAGGCGAATGTAGCTTAATTGCCTTCTGCTACTTTATTGCAAAACTGGAAGAAACTGACAGCAAGGGAAAAGACCTTATCATTTACATTGACGACCCTATTTCCAGCCTCGATGGCAACCATATTTTTTTCATGTTCAGTCTAATTGAAAGTCTTATTGCAAGACCTGTAAAGAACACCGACGGTTCAAATAGCTACCGCTATAAGCAACTTTTTGTTTCAACCCACAACTTGGACTTTCTGAAATACCTAAAAAAACTATCCATTCCAAATGAAAAAAATCATGGCGGACACCAAAGTTTTTTAATTGAGCGCAGCGGAGCAGCAAGCAACATCTCTCTAATGCCATCCTATCTCAAAGACTACATTACCGAATTTAATTATTTATTCCACCAGATTTATAAGTGCCGTGATCAAGGCCTTGCCAAAATTGAACATGAACCTTTCTATTCTTTCGGCAATAACCTTCGAAAATTCCTTGAGGCCTATCTTTTCTATAAGTATCCGCACCACGAGGACAAAAACGATGCCATGGAGCGAATTACTAAATTTTTTGGAGAGGATGACACCGCTGTTGCCCTAGCAAACCGGTTGAACAATGAAATGTCTCACTTGGAGTCAATTTTTGATCGAAGCGTAAAACCAGTCGAAATACCCGAGATTCCGAAGCTTGCAAGCTACGTTCTTGACAAAATTTACGCCGCAGACCCCGATCAATATAACGCTCTTCTAAAAAGCATCGGTGAGCCTGAGCGACAAGGTTGAGAGCAGCTTAGGAGCAGTCGCACTTGCGAGTCCAGGTGGCGAATTCAGGCAAAATTCGTCACCTACGCATTCGCCAATACGGTCCAAGCTAGATAGGCATTAAGAATCCGTCCACATTCCGTCCACAGCATTAGTAATCCTATTCGGCATATACGTACAAAAAAACAGCAAACACCAATAATCATTGGTCACATCCAAAGAACACCAGGCTTTTATTCGGGCTCATAATCCTTTGGTCCACGGTTCAAGTCCGTGTGGGCCCACCAAACAAGAAAGCCGCGTTTTTACGCGGCTTTTTTTCGTCTGACGTTTAGTTTCGTTTACTTAAGGTGTCGTTTTATCGGATGACGCCGAACGACCTTGTAGGCAAACTCCGAATCTTGCATTTGGGCACTTTGCCGCCTTGTTGCGCTTTTCTTCGACGGGATAGTCTCCGGACGTCGCTGATCATTCAGCGATCGGGCTTGGAAACCCGTCGAACCGCTACGCAATAGAGCCCAATCAAGACTGCAGACGTTTTTACG
This sequence comes from Pyrinomonadaceae bacterium, assembly GCA_050748285.1. Classification (GTDB taxonomy): domain Bacteria; phylum Acidobacteriota; class Blastocatellia; order Pyrinomonadales; family Pyrinomonadaceae; genus OLB17. The sequence continues at coordinate 1,209 of JBOGOW010000250.1, read as the reverse complement.
ACTGCAATCCCGTGTCATGGCAGCTGTGCGTGGGACGCCTTTGGGCGTGCCGGTTTCTCTGGTTCCCGGTTTTCCAACCTGTGCACAGCTGCCACCCATTCGCTTGGAAACGAAAGTGGCTGCTCCTTGAATAACCAGGAGTAATCCCATGAGTAAAACGGATTCGCCCGCACCCTCAGAACTAAAAACAGTCGGTTTCACACCCTTCCTGTATCTCTCGAATCAACCCCTGTTCCACGTCTGCCGCAACGTCCCCATCGCCGACGCCCTGGCCCAAGCCTCCGATCTGCTGTTGCTCGCCAAGTCCCTCACCGTGGACGCCGCCTACGCTCAGAACTCAGACCGCCACGCCTGGGCCGCGCATTACCTGACGACAATGAGTAAAGCGGTGATTGATGATGTGATGAAGGTGCTGACGAGGCGGCCAGTTGGAGCGAAAGAGCAAGCAGTCCAACCGAACAACGCTTAATTACAGCAGCGTTGCCAATAAAGGAACCTGTAGGAGCGAGCTTGCTCGCGAAGAACCCAAGAGCGCCGTTGGGCATCTGGCTTTACGCGTTATCGTTCACGACCTTCGCGAGCGAGCTCGCTCCTACAGGGGATTCAACCGGTCAAGCATTTCACGCGTCAATACGACCTCATAGGTGTCCGCCGGTCTGCCCCATTGCTCCACGAGGACCATGCGGTCTACCAGCGTCTCTCCCAGTTCAGTAATGGTCTCGGATAGCGCCTCGACGATTTCCTGCGTCCGCATCCACAGGCGATCATTGATCGCTTTCATCTCGGTCGTGATGCTGCCCGACGACGCGGGATCCGTATCCGGATAGACGATGTTGCGCAGCAGATGCTGTAGCTCCCTGATTTTTGCGTAATCCTGTTCCGCGCCCTGCTCGCCTTTGAGGATGGCTGTGGCTTTCGGCTTGTCGACGCGCTTTCCGGCTGAAGGTCTTGAATGCAGTGTCTGCGCCATTGCGCCAGCCAGGAGCACCATCATCCGGGCTTCCAGATGCTCTTTCATGGCTTCTATCGACGAAATCGGGCGCACCAGCGTAATGCAGGCCCCTCCCTGGTGCCGCAAGTCCATGGTCACCGTCAGGGTCACGCCGCCCGTGGCAAACCCCAGGGCGCGGGCCACGACGTAGTGGCCCATTTCGTGATGGGCGATCTGCAGGGCATGATCGCGTACAGCGGGGGGCATCTTCCTCGTCA